>JAYFPL010000025.1:0-17476 GCA_034927775.1 Anaerovorax sp.
GTAATTTCTTTTGCCGATACTCCATCTCCAGAAAGATATAATGTAGCTTTATCAAATTCTAAAGAATCTGCAGTTCCATTCTCTACTGCCATATTTACCGCTACTTCATCTCCTTGTGCAGCGGAATAACCACTCATGTGCCGAATATTAACCGAGCCTGCTGCATAAACATCCATTGGCAGATTTGTAAATCCTACAGCCATTAACAATGCTAAGACACCTGCAAATAATTTTTTTGTGAGATTAAAATTGTTTTGTTCTCTTTTCTGATACACACCCTTCATTGTTACGAAATCTCCTCCTTCGTCCCCGCTTGCATATTTTGTTCTTTCATTTTTTGTTCTATATTTACAATATTCCCATCTTGAATGGTAACGACCTTATCTGCATAGCCTGCAATGCTTCGATCATGCGTTACCAAAATTAATGTCTGATTATGCTCTCTTACTTGATTTACAATCAGATTCATTACTTCCTTGGTCGTATTGGTATCCAAATTACCCGTAGGTTCATCGGCAAAAATAATTTTAGGATTGCCGGCTAATGCCCTTGCAATTCCGACACGTTGCTGCTGACCACCCGACATTTGCGATGGTTTTCTTTTTTCATATCCTTTAAGTCCAACCGCACTTAGTATCTCTTTCGCAGCGATATTACGTTTCTTTTTTTCCACACCACGAAAAATAAGCGGTAAACTAACATTTTCTACCGCTGTCATCATTGGCATTAGATGGTACGCTTGAAAAATAAATCCAATGTTTTTCTGTCGAAACAGCGTAACGTTGGACTCATTTAATTTATGAATCGGAATGCCGCCTATGTAAATTTCACCTCTAGTCGGTTTTTCCAATCCGGCTACCATATTTAAAAATGTAGATTTCCCCGATCCAGAAGTACCGAGGAAACATACAATTTCGCCTTTATTAATTGTAAGGCTGACATCATTCAAAGCGATGACTTTCTCATCGCCCATTCGATACACTTTTCGTACATGCTTTACTTCAATTAATGGTTTATTTCCATTTTCTGAAGGTTGTATCGTCTGATTACCCATCTTTTTTTAATCCCCTTTAACCCATCTGTATATTATTAGACGTCCTAAGTTATCAAAATGTTTCAAAAAATTAAATTTTAATTTAATTTATTTCCATTTTTCCTCTTAAAATCAAAAAATATTTCCAAGGAAATACAATTTAACTTTTTTATAATAATAAAAATCGTTCTATTTGACAAAAAAAGAACTCTATGTGGTTTATTTTACCACATTCGAGCTCTTTTTTTCTTAAGTTTCTATTAATTTTTCTTAAGGTAGAAAAATCTTCCTTTATTTGATGTCTACCTGATGCCTTCCATGCTGCCATACTAAAACCTGTTACGAAGTCTCTTTCTATAATATAAAATTCAATTGTTACTACGATTTTTACTATATTACCCTGATGCTCTACTTAATGTCATTCTTTTTTGCCACAGTGGAAGATTTTTTCAACCAAAAGATTCACATGATTCGCTCTATGCTGCTTTTTCTTCTTTCAGTTTATCCAAGAAATCGTATCTGCCGATTCCGAAGACCATACTGATGAACATAACGGCTAACATTGCGAAAGAATAAAATACAAACGGCATAATTTGAACGGCAGTTAATGGTGCACTACTGTCTGCTGCAAAGCCTAGCGTATAAATCATTGCTGGAGTCCAAGGCAAGCAATAAACTAAGGTGTTTGACTGTGCATCCATTAGATTTGCTGCTCTGTATGGACTGATTCCATGCTGTTTTGCAAGAGGCTTAGCAAACGAAGCTCCAACGGCTAAGATGGCCGGTGCATTTAATCCCATTAAAGCAGAAAGGACAATAACCATTAAGGAAATCGTAAGTTCGGCAGAGAATGGAGTCTTTGCAACTTTACCAAGTGCATTCAACAATTGAATGTCTCCCTGACCTTTTCTCATGATGGAAATGGAACCGAAAAGCAATAATGCCAAGATACATACCTGAAGCATACTAGCGATACCTGTATAGATAACACCATCTACCGTACGATCCAAACCTTCTCCATGTACAGAAATTACCGCCGGAACACTAGGGTCAACCGCATCAATCTGAACAAAATCAAAAAGTCCAAATGCACAAGCAGTTACGATACCGATTAAAGAACCAATGGTTGTTGCAATAATGATGTCTCCAGTTTTAATTGCGATATAAATGGTAATAATAACCGGAATAAACATCATTAATGTCTTTGGATCGTAAGCATAAGAATCAACGGTACCAGCTTCACCTGCAGTCATCATTCCATATATAAGGATACCAATAATCGTAATCGCACCTGCAACCAAAGCATACTTTAGTCTAGATCTTACAACTCCCGGTACATCGACACCTTGAGACGTTGCAGAACAAATTGTTGTATCTGATACCGGTGCAAGGTTATCTCCAAATGCCGCTCCGGAAATGATGGTACCAGCTAAAAGAGCAGGATTACCGCCCAATGCAACACCTGCCGGATAAAGAACTCCCATACCTGCTGCAATCGTACCAAAACCAGTTCCGGATGCAGTTGCAAATACTGCAGATGCTATGAATGTAATAACGGTAAAGAGTGTGCTGTTTACTCCCATTCCCGCAGCTACGCCAGCTACGCCGGAAGCAAGTCCAGACATACGAAGAATTCTAGAAAATACACCTGCAAAAATCCAGCAAACAACCGGAATGATTGCTTCTTTGCTTGCCATACCTTCAATAACAGCATCCGCATAATCTTTCTTGTTTTTTGCAAAGAAAAACGGAATGATTAAAGCCGAAAATGCCGGTACCCATAGCGCTCCATCAGAAATGGATGCCCAATGGAATGTCGTTAAGACAATTAAGGCTAAAAATACTATGAACGGCAGGAAAGACATCCATACACCGCCATAAAATTCCAAGCGTTTTGTTTCTTTTTCCATAAAACTACCTCCTACTTAAAAATAACTTCCAAATATAATTTCACTTTTATAATATTGCAAGCATCGTGCCAATTCATATTTATCAGTTTTTTAATAAAATTCAATGATTTTTCCCATTTTTTAAATAATAAAATATGATATCCGTTTATAATTAAAAAAGTACCATGCAAAAAATTTCATAGTGGAATTTTTTTGCATGGTACTTTTTTTCCATTTTCTTATTTCTCTCCGGTATCAATTTTATATTCTACAATTTTATTAAAAAGTTGTCGTCTGCTCATTCCCATCCGTTCCGCCGTTTTTGTAATATTATTGCCGCAAGCCAGAAGTGCTTCCTTAATATATTTCTTTTCAAATTCTTGTTTGGCTTCTTTATAAGAAAGCATTTCATCCTTCACTACAGAACTGTTATCAATCTTATCAAAGAATTCCATCTGTTCAGTCTGATTCATCCTCAAAACTCCATCATTGCTTAAAATGACTAATCTTTCTATGATATTTTTCAGTTCTCTTACGTTTCCAGGATAATTATAATTTAATAAAAACTCTTTTGTTTGCGGCTCAATTTCTAAAATATTTTTTCCAGTTTCTTTACTAAAACGCTGAAGGAAAAATAAAATGAAATCCTCCAAATCCTCCCGGCGCTCCCGTAATGGAGGAATATGAATTTCAATCGTATTGATTCGATAAAGAAAGTCCTCACGAAAGGTGCCTTCCTTTACTTTTTCATATACATTTTTATTGGTTGCAGAGATTAAACGAAAATCCACATTGATTAATTTATTTGAGCCGATTCTCTCAATTTGTTTGGTTTCCAAAACACGCAGCAGTTTTACCTGCGTTCCCAAATCCATATCCCCAATTTCATCTAAAAAAATGGTTCCACCGTTAGTCTCCTCAAGCTTGCCCACTCTTTTGGTCAACGCGCCTGTAAAAGCACCTTTTTCATGACCAAAAAGTTCTGACTCAATTAAGTTTTCAGGATAATGCTGACAATTTAAAGGAATAAACGGACGTTTTCCTCTTCCGCTGATTTGATGCAGTCTCTGCGCAACAATTTCTTTCCCGACACCAGATTCTCCCATAATGAGAATGCTTGCCTTTGAAGCCGCAACCTGCTGTACCAATTCCCAAAGCTCACGCATCTCTTTATTTTTGCTTCCAAATAATACGTCATTGCTGTTTTGCAGCTCATTTTGATTTTTTATATTTGTAAGCTCCATCATTTTTTCAGCTTTTTTAATTTCCAGAACCATTTCTTCCGGATCATGGCTTTTAATAAAATATCCAAACGCGCCCATCTTCATAGTCTGAACCGCTGTTTCAATGCTTCCGTAGCCGGTTACCATAATAACTTCAATAGAATTATTGTAAATACTCTTAATTTGTTTTAAAAACTCAATTCCATCAATACCGGGCATTAAAATGTCAGTAATCACCAAAGGAAAATATTCATCCTCTAAGATTTCAAGTGCTTCCCTCGCAGAACCAGCTGTAACAATTTCATAGCCTTTGCTGCAAAGTAACATCCGATAAGTTTCCCGATAATCTGCATCATCGTCAACGATTAATATTTTAAAGTTGTTTTTTTGCATCATGACTTCGTCTCCTGTTCTTGCGGAATTAAAATCGTGAATTTAGTTCCTTCTCCCACTTTACTCTCTACCGTAATCGTGCCATTCAGCCTTTGTATCTCAGAATAAACAATAAATAATCCCAGTCCAGTTCCTTTACCCGGTTCTTTTGTCGTAAAAAACGGATTAAATAGGGTATCCAAATGCTTCTCATCAATACCACTTCCGTTATCTTCACATATAACACAAAAAGCATCCTCATGCAATTCACCGCAAATACGAAGCATCCCACCTTCCTCCATTGCATCAATTGCATTTGCTGTTAAGTTTAATAGGATATGTTTCAAGGTTTCCGTACTGCAATAAACCCAAATATTTGGATCACATTCCAATGTAATGGATATTTTTTTCTTTTTTGTTTCTTCATTTTGAAGGGTAATGATGTCCTGCATATTTTCTCTTAAATTCAAATGCTCAGGTTTATCATCCGATACTCTCCAAAATTTCATCACATTATCAATAATCCCACCTGCACGTTTTATATTAGCATCAATAAAATCTAGGGACTTTTTTGCTGTCTCAGAAAGGCTTTCACCGCTTCGCAGCAGATAACTTTGTGTACGGATAATCCCAAGTGGATTTCGAATTTCATGTGCCATTCCCGCAGCAAGCTGCCCGATGGCAATCATTTTTGAAGATTGTAACAATTGATTTCTTCGGATCTTTTCAATCGAAACATTTCTAAGCGCAATCAGAACGCCACTCTGAGTCCCTGCCAATCCATAAACTGCCATCTCATACACTTCATTTTCCATCGTTACTTCACGCTTTACCGTGCCGCCAACCGTCATACATTCGTCAATCGGACATGCTTCACAATCCGTGCAAAGAGCAGAAAAGAGACTTTTGCAGGTTTTCCCAAAAACCTGTTCTTGGTTCTTACGTACGCAATTCATTAAACCTTGGTTTGCATTCACAATAATTTTATCCTTACTGATTACTGCAATGTATTCGGTAATGCCGTCAAAAATCATCTGCAATTCATTTCGACTGTCTTCCAGCTCCACCGTCCGTTCCTTTACTTGCTTTTTCAAGGCATGATTATTTAGCATAATTAAAATTAAAATCGCAATCGCCACCCCCATTGGAATCCCAAAAAATTTGAAAAAATCTTTTTTAGGGTTGGCTTTTAAAAGTGGGGTTGAAATTCCAAACCATTTCTGTTGAATTTTTTCAAGCTGTCCTTTGTTCCTAATGGTTGTAATCGCATCGTTTAAAATAGGAATAAGTTCAGCCTTGTCTTTATTTATCGCCAAAACCACATCTTCCTCATACAATGCGGTATTGATTAATTTAAACGAACTATAATCCTTATTGTGACTCATCGTATAATACACAACCGGTTCATCTCCGATTACCGCATCCACTCTGTCCTCTGAAAGAAGCTTCATCCCCGAAGACACATCCGGTACATATACCAGTTCGGCCTTTGGATAGTTTCTTCTAAGATAGTCGTTCGCATAATCTCCTTTTTGAGTGGCTACACTCATATGATTGATGTCTTTTAAAGTAAAATCGGCATCCTCATGAATCACAAGAACGGTACGAAGATTGTATATTGGTTTTGTAGCAGCATACTTGGAACTTCTTTCTTCATTCATAAACATATCACAAATGTCTGTCTCTCCAGATTCCAAAGCAACCAAAGCATCCTCCCAAAGGTATGGGATTGTCTTAATTTCCACTCCCATTTCCAATGAAAGTTGATTCATAAAATCAACTACAACACCCTTATAAATGTTATCTTCATCTAAAAAACGTAGAGGAGGCGCATTTTTATCTGCACCATAAATCAGCACACCCTCCTGTGACAAACGGCTTAAAACATCTCTTTTATGCTGCTGTTCCATATACGCTTTGACTCCGGGTATTGCCGCTAAAATCAGCATTACTAATAAAAAAAATGCCAAAAACACTTTTTGTCTATGATTCATCTTCATAGAGTCTCTGCCCTTTCTTTTGTTTCGCTGTATCAGTTTTGATTTTTTTGTTATTCCGTTAACATCGCAGACGATATTTCCTACATAATAACAAAAGAAACCGCCATCGAAAAGCCATAATATACTTATTCTATGGCTTCTCTAAGGCGGTATACGTCTTTATTTTTAAATCAATTCCACTCTGTGGAAGGTCTTCTTTCCTTTTTTAATTAATATTGCATTGTCTTTGAACATTTCCTTTGTCAATACAAGCTTTTTATCAGTAACCTTTTCATCATCAATGCTTAATCCACCTTGCTCAATCGTACGGAATCCTTCAGCATTACTTGGAACCAATCCAATTTCCTTTATTAAAGCAACGACACCCATTCCTTCACCTTCAAAACGAGAAGCTTCCAACTGTGTTGTCGGTACATGTTCCATTGCACCGCCTCCTGCAAATAAAGCTCTTGCTGCAGACTGTGCTTTTTCCGCTTCTGCTTCTCCATGAACCAGTTTCGTTACCTCATAAGCCAAAATTTCTTTTGCTTGATTGATTTCAGCACCTTCTAAGGAAGATAAGCGTTCCACCTCTTCCATCGGTAAGAATGTCAACATAGAAAGACACGTATGAACATCCGCATCCTCTACATTTCTCCAGTACTGATAGAATTCATAAGGTGTAGTTTTTTGTGGATTCAGCCACAAAGCACCTTTTTGGGTTTTACCCATTTTTACACCTTCGCTGGTTGTCAAAAGGGAGAACGTCATGCCATAAACCTGCTCTCCAAGTTCTCGGCGAACCAAATCAACACCGCCCAAAATATTGGACCATTGATCATCTCCGCCAAACTGCATTTTACAACCATATTTCTTATTCAATTCTACAAAGTCATAAGACTGCATCAACATATAGTTGAATTCCAAGAAAGAAAGTCCCGTTTCCAGACGCTTTTTGAAGCACTCGGCACGCAACATATTATTTACAGAGAAATGTCTGCCAATGTCACGAATAAAATCAATGTAATTTAAATTCCAAAGCCAATCCGCATTATTTACTGCAATTGCTTTGCCATCAGAAAAATCAATGAATTGATTAAACAGCTTTGTGAATTGATTGCAATTATCCATAACTATTTCTTTTGTCATCATCTGACGCATATCCGTTCTTCCGGAAGGGTCACCGATCATACCGGTGCCGCCGCCAACCAATACGATTGGTGTATGACCATATTTCTGCATATACATCATGATAATGATTTGCATAAAGTGTCCCACATGCAAGCTGTCTGCAGTCGGATCAAAACCAATATAAAATTTGATTTTTTCTTTTCCTAAAAGCTCACGAATTTCTTCTTCATGCGTAGTTTGCTTGATAAAGCCTCTTTCCTTAAGGACATCAAATACATTTGTATGTTTACTAACGTTATCATCAATCTTGTACATATCTATCACCTATCCTTACATCTTTTGATGTTTTTATTATTATCAAAGCTATTAAAATAAAAACAGCCATGCTTTTTTATTTTGTACCATATAAACGGTCTCCTGCATCTCCAAGACCGGGAACAATGTAGGCATGTTCATTTAAGTGACTATCTTTTGCTGCCACGAAAATATCCACATCCGGATGATCATTTTCAATTACAGCAATGCCTTCAGGTGCAGCAATAAGGCACATTAAAGTAATTTTCTTTGCACCTTTTTCTTTTAAAAGACTGATCGCAGCACTTGCAGATCCCCCCGTTGCAAGCATTGGATCAACTACAAATAACTGACGCTTGTCAATGCCTTCCGGAAGCTTACAATAATACTCAACCGGCTGCTTTGTTTCCGGATCACGAAACATTCCGATGTGTCCAACTCTCGCATTTGGTACTAAAGAAAGGAATCCATCTACCATACCCAGTCCTGCACGAAGAATCGGAATAATTGCCAAAGATTCTCCTGCCAGCATCTTCATTGATGCCTTACATATAGGTGTCTCCACTTCAACTTCTTCCAAAGGTAAATTACGAGTTGCCTCATAAGCCATTAAGGTCGCAATTTCTCTTACCAATTCTCTGAAATCCTTTGTTGAGGTTTCCTTATTTCTCATGATTGCCAACTTATGTTGAATCAGCGGGTGATCAAATACATATACTTTCCCCATTCTTTTTCCTCCGTTTTACATCTCGTCCAGCATGTCCACACGTCTTTGATGGCGTCCGCCCTCAAACTCGGTATCCAGCCAAGTATCGACTATTTTTAATGCCGCTTGGGTTTCTAAAACTCGTCCACCCAAAGCCAAAACATTTGCATTGTTATGCTTTTTAGTCATTTCAGCCATATATTCATTGGTTGCAATGGCACATCTTATACCATGTACCTTATTTGCCGCCATACTGATGCCAATGCCTGTTCCGCAGCATACGATACCAAGCTCCGCTTTTTTCGAAGCAACTGCCTCGCCACATGCTTTTCCGAAGGCTGGATAATCCACTGATTCTTCGGAATTTGTTCCCAGGTCTAATAATTCAAATCCTCTGTCTTTTAAATGCTCTTTTATCTGCTCCTTCAAGGCAAAACCGCCATGATCGCTTGCAAGTGCAATTTTCATACTTTTCCTCCTAAACGTGAATAATGTGGTATCCTGCAGATTTCCACATACGGTTCATAATTGCAAATCCCACCGAATTTTTATCACTTAACGCCCCAGCTAAAATTAAATCAACATGATTTTCATCCATCTCACGTAACTTAGAGAAAAAATCATGCGCAGCTTGTTCAAAACCATTTTCTTCAAACAAAATAATCCCTACTCTGCTACCGTGCTTTTCTTTCTCCTCTGCGATACGCTTTATTTCTTCTTTTACACGGCCGTGTTCGCCCTGTAAAATAATCATTTCGGCCTTAGGCGCATAGTGTTTATACTTCATGCCGGGTGCCTTAGGAGCTGGTGCTGCTTCCTCACTGACATCTCTAGGTCTATGAATCAACAATGCAGGATCCAAAACAACCTTCCCTTCGGTTACCCGACCGATTTGCTCCGGAGTCAAGATTCCCGGCCTTAACACCATTGGAATCTCTCCGGTCATATCTAATACGGTCGATTCGATACCCACTCTACAAGGTTCTCCCTGCAAAATCACATCAATCGCTCCGTTTAAATCTTGGTATACGTGCTCCCACTTTGTTGGGCTTGGTTTACCCGAAAGGTTTGCACTTGGTGCTGCTATAGGACAGCCGGACTCACGAATCAAAGCAAGCGCAACCGGATTATCCGGCATTCGTACTGCCACAGTATCTAAGCCTCCGGTAGTCTTATCCGGCACCGTTTCTTTTTTCTGAAAAATCATAGTCAAAGGGCCTGGCCAAAAAGCTTTCATCAACTTCTTCGCCGCGTCCGGCACGACATCGGTGAGTCGTGCCAGGTCTTCCTCCTCCGCAATATGAACAATGAGCGGATTGTCGGAAGGCCTCCCTTTTGCTGCATATATTTTCTCGGCGGCCTTTGGATTCATCGCATCTGCACCAAGGCCATATACCGTTTCTGTCGGAAAGGCCACCAAACCACCGGCACGCAAAAGGGACGCGGCTTCTTTCAGCTGCGCTTTTGCATTTTCTAAATCCGTTACATCAAATAGTTTGGTCTCCATTATTATCTCCATTATAAAAATTATTAATAATTTTTCATTTTTTCGGCTTGTTCCGTTGTAACTAATCCATCAACGATTTCATCGATTTCTCCATCAAGGAAGTTGTCCAACTTATAAATTGTCATACCAATTCGATGATCGGATACACGACCCTGCGGGAAATTATAGGTACGAATACGTTCACTTCTGTCTCCGCTTCCTACTTGACTTTTACGCGCTGCAGCTTCCTCTGCTTGCTTTGCCTTCATTTCCATATCGTAAAGTCTTGCCTTTAAAACTTTAAATGCTTTTTCTTTATTTTTAATCTGAGACTTTTCATCCTGACAAGTTACTACAAGTCCGCTCGGCATATGCGTCAAACGTACCGCGGAATCTGTTGTATTTACACATTGTCCCCCGTTACCAGATGAACGATACACGTCAACACGTACATCATTTGGATTCACTTCTACTGCAACGTCATCGACTTCCGGAAGTACCGCTACGGTTGCCGCAGAGGTGTGCACTCTTCCATTGGATTCTGTCTCAGGTACACGCTGTACACGATGTACCCCGCTCTCATACTTCAATCTGGAATAAGCGCCCTTACCCTTAATGATGATAACGGCTTCTTTGATTCCTCCGATGTCTGTATCGTTGAGATCCATCAATTCTACCTTCCAGCCTCGACGTTCTGCATAACGAGTGTACATACGCAAAAGTTCCGCGCCAAAAAGCGCAGCTTCATCACCGCCGGTTCCGGCACGTACTTCTAAAATAACATTCTTTTCATCGTTCGGGTCCTTTGGCAATAGAAGGATACGCAGCTCATCGCTTATGCTTTCTTCTTTTTCCTCCAAATCCGACAATTCCATTTTTGCCATTTCACGCATTTCTTCGTCCAAACCGCTTTCGGTCAGCATTTCCTTCGTAGCCTGTAAATCCTCACTGACCTTCTTCAATTCTTTGTATTTGTTTACAATCGGTTCCATTTCGCTCATCTCTTTGATGTGCTTTTGCCAAACAGCTTGGTTATTGATCACATCCGGGTCTGAAACCTTGAGACTGAGCTCCTCATATTTTTCTTCAATAAATTTTAATTTATCGTACATTTATAGTCACTCCTACATAATAGTATTTTTTCGAGTTTCTTGATTTATATCTGAACTATTTTACCACAAAAAGGCTTAAAAAAAAACCTGAAATCGAGATTTCCAGGTTTTTTTGTTGTTATTCGATATTGAACTTTTTCTTGAATTTTTCCACACGTCCGCCTCGATTGATGAACTTTTGCTGTCCCGTAAAGAACGGATGGCAAGCAGAGCATACATCTAATCTAAGTTCCTCTTTCGTTGACTTAGTAACAAATGTGTTCCCACATGCACATGTTACGGTGCATTCCTTGTAATCTGGATGAATTCCTTCTCTCATGCTTTTCACCTCTTTCCTGCGTTTTCACTCACGTGAAAACAATATTATCTATTTGCCATATCTGTCATAGATACGATTCTCTATACACGATAGCTATTACATATTAGCACAAGTGTCGGTTTGTAGCAAGTATTTTTTTAATTTTGTCGATTATTTCCTTATATTTGCCCACACTATACGATCTTTGCCTGCTAAATCTTTTACTACGCCAGTATCTTCAAAATCACCGCTGTCTTCCAACAGTCGTCTCACGGATTCGGCTTGATCATGACCGATTTCAAGAAGCAAAAGACCGCCTTTTTTTAAATACGCCCCCGCGTCTTTCGCGATACGTCGATAAAAGTCAAGCCCATCCTCACCGCCATCCAAAGCCATCATTGGCTCAAAAAGTGCAACTTCCCGCTGTAGTGTTGGGATAACATCACTGCGTATGTAGGGCGGATTTGATACAATTAAATCAAATTGTTTTTTGCCCTTTCCTTTTTTATTTTTCGGAAATACTTCAAACAAATCACCTTGTACAAAAGTAATTCCTTTTGCAGGACGATATCCTGACGCATTTTCCTTTGCAACCAAAAGAGCTTTTTCACTGTAATCTGATGCGATAATTTTCACTTTAATGGACTCTAAATAATAGGCCAGACAGATTGCAATCGCCCCACTGCCACAGCATAAATCTAATATTTCAAATCCACCCAAAGGCATCTTTGTTTTTTTTAAGTAATCCAGTGCCATCTCCACAAGGGTTTCTGTATCCTGTCTTGGAATCAATACATCTTCATTGACTGCAAAACGCAAACCCATAAATTCCTGACTGCCTAATATATATTGCAACGGCTTTCCGGATGCACGCGTGTCAATTAATTCAAAATAACGCTCACACCTTCGATCATCCAAATCATCTCCAACGTGACTAAATAAAAAGCTTCGATCCTTCTGCAATAAGTCACAAAGCAGAAGTTCTGCATCCAATCTCGCATCCATACAAGAAGCATCCGAGAGTCTTCTTTCGGCAACCGCCAATAATTCCTTGATCATTAAACCCATCTTTTATCTCTCACCTCTGCCTGCTTCTTCGTCATTGGGCTTTTCTATTTCTTTATTTGTTGCTTCTTCTATTTCTGCAAAAATACCATCCGAGCCACATTCTGCAACATATGCACGCGGTTCCTCTTCTTTCAGTACTTCCTTCATCGCTGCAATCGCAACCTCAAGCTGTTCATTGCTTGGTGTCTTTGTCGTTAATTTTTGTAGAAGCAATCCCGGTACACTTAATACTTTTACAATCCAAGAATCGCTTCTGCCTGCCCATTGCAATAGTTCATAGGATAACCCAGCTACAACAGGAATCAAAAGTAATCTCGATCCGATTCGCATCATCAAATTAGGCCATCCTAAAAGTGAAAACAACAATAAACTGATTACCATAACAAACATTAAAAAACTTGTTCCGCATCTCGGATGAAGGGTTTCAAACTGCTGTGCATTCTCCGGTGTCAATTCTAGTTTGTTTTCATAGCAATGGATCGTCTTATGTTCTGCTCCATGATATTGAAATACTTTTTTTATATCTTCCATCTTTGAAATTGCCGCAATATATATTACAAACATTAAAATACGAACAACACCTTCAATAAGGTTCAATGCAATTTCATTCGTCGTGAAATATTTACAAGCACTTACCAGAGCAGTTGGTAAAATAATAAAAACACCCACTGTGAAAACAATTGCAAGCACGACAGAAAAGTAAAGCATTGCATTGAGTGCACCCTTTTCTCCAAATCGCTTTTCCAGCCACAGCGTCATCTTATCCTTTTCATAAACATTTTCTGTGTCAAAATGCTCCAGCATTTCTGCCGAATACAGTAAAATGATTGTACCCGTTACCAAAGAATCCACAAAAGCAACGACACCCCGTACAATGGGCACCTTCTTCCATTTGCTTGGTTTTTTCAATGGTTCTACTTTCATATGCATTCCGCCATCGGGTTTTCGAAGAACAGTAGCAATGCGATCCTTTCCACGCATCATAATGCCTTCCAGAATTGCCTGTCCCCCTACTTTCGTCGGAGATGCATTTTTTATAAAAATTTTACTGAAATCCATAGTATTCCTCTTTAACGATCCAAACGACCGTTTATCTGGTTTTGATTATCCTCTAATTGAATTTTTTTCAAAACTTGTATAAAATCTTCATTATTTTTTGTATGAGTCAATTGATCGATGATTCTTTCTGTAACCTCTTGGGTACCGATATTGGCCATAGCACGCCGCATAATCCAAACTGCTTCCATCTCCTCTTGTGACATAAGCAAATCTTCTCTGCGTGTTCCGGATTTATTTAAATTAATTGCCGGGAAGATTCTTTTTTCCGATAACTTACGATCCAAATGCAGTTCCATATTACCCGTACCTTTGAATTCTTCAAAGATTACATCATCCATACGACTTCCGGTTTCCACTAATGCCGTTGCCAGAATTGTAATGCTTCCGCCTTCTTCCATGTTACGAGCTGCACCAAAAAACTTTTTTGGTTTATGCAGGGCTCCCGGATCAAGACCACCGGATAAAGTTCTACCGGAAGCAGGAACAACAAGATTATACGCTCTTGCCAAACGAGTGATGCTATCCAATAAAATGACAACATCTCTCCCATGCTCAACCAGACGCTGTGCTCTTGCTAAAACCATCTCTGCAACCTTTACATGGTTTGCCGGCAGTTCATCAAACGTAGAATAAATAACCTCACCCTTAATCGAACGCTGCATATCGGTTACTTCCTCCGGACGTTCGTCAACCAAAAGAACAATCAACTCAACCTCAGGATATTTTTTCTCGATGTTGTTTGCCACCTTCTTTAAAAGCACAGTTTTCCCAGCTTTTGGCGGAGCAACAATCAATCCTCTTTGTCCTTTTCCAATTGGAGCAACCAAATCAATAAGGCGCATTGACAAATCTCTTCCATCCTCAAGACTCATACGCTTATTAGGAAAAATCGGTGTTAAATCATCAAAATCAGGTCTGCGTATTGCTACACCCGGCTCATCTCTATTGACTTCTTTTACATAAAGAAGTGCACCAAATTTTTCACCCTCGTTCGGTTTTCTGGTAATGCCCCTGATTTTATCTCCCTTTTTCAAATTAAAACGACGAATTTGCGAAGGGGATACATAAACATCACGATCGCTGGTCAAAAAGTTATGAAAACGTAAAAAACCAAACCCACCCTCTGCAATGTCTAAAATTCCTTCTACTTCCGGGCGTTCCTCTTGCGAATAAGTTCGTTCTTTTTTTGTGGGAGCGCTTTCTTTTTGTTCTTCCTGTTCTTTTTCTTCCTTTTTTTCTTTTGATTTTTGAATATTTTGTTCTGTTGTTTCAGCCTTTTTTTCTGCGACTTCAGCCTTCTGCTTTACAATATGCTCTGAATTTTCCTCTGTTTTAACCGAGCTTTTTTCGTCGAAATGCATTATTTCCTCTAAAAGCTCTGCCTTTTTCATCTTTTCAAATCCAGTAATTTTCATATGTCGTGCAATTTCACGTAGTTCGGCTACTTTCTTCGTTTTAAGAAGAGCCGCATCCATTTTTTCACTCATGTTTATTCTCCCGGTGCTGCATATACATCTGCATAAGCACTCTTTTTATCCATATTGTGAATGGCCTCAATATAACGGATAGTTCCGGTTTCTCCACGCATAACAACGGTATGTGTTTTCACTCTGCTTCCGGAAAGATATCGCACTCCTCTTAACATATCACCATCGGAAACACCCGTAGCGACAAAAATAACTTCATTCGTTTTTACTAATTCATCAATCGTTAATACACGATCAAAGTCTTCCTTGCTGGCCTTTAGCTTTTCTTCTTGCGTCATCGGGAAAAGTCTACCCTGAATTTCACCGCCTAAACAACGCATAGCCGCTGCTGCAAGCACACCTTCAGGTGCACCGCCAATGCCTACCATAATATCAATACCGCTATCCTCTATACACGTCGCAATTGCCATTCCAACATCACCGTCACGAAACAGTTTAATACGACAGCCCAGTTCACGGCACTGCTTAATATATCCATTATGACGATCGCGTTCCTGAATGGTTACCGTTAAATCTTCAATGCTTTTTCCTAATGCATCTGCAACCGCTAAAAGATTATCCTTCAAAGATTTGTTTAAATCAATGCAACCTTTTGCTTCCGGCCCTACCGCCATTTTTTCCATGTAATACACCTGCGTATTATATAAAGTACCCTTTGGTGCTACCGCAATTACGGATATGGCATTCGATAACCCCTTTGCTGTGGACGTCGTTCCATCTAACGGATCTACTGCAATGTCAACCATTGGAGCATGTTGACTCGCCTTTCCGATTTGCTCTCCAATATAAAGCATTGGCGCTTCATCTTTTTCTCCTTCTCCAATAACCACGGTACCGTCTATGTCAATGGTATCAAACATACGGCGCATACCGTTTACAGCAGCTTGATCTGCGGCAATTTTATCTCCTCGTCCCATCCATTTTCCGCATTCAATAGCAGCAATTTCTGTAACACGTGCAAGACTTAATCCCAGATTTCGGTTCATGGAATTCATTTAAAATCCTCCTTATTACGATATAATCGTTTCTTGTTATTTATTTATTTTTTCTTTTTAAATAATTTTCGGCTGATGTTTTAGACTTATTTTAAATGGAAATGTAAAAGTTTTTAAAGAAGTGCCAAACAGGTCTCCCCTATTTGGCACAGATAGAAAACAAATCGTTTTTATAGTCCGCCACTATCTAAAACCAATCCTTTTTCCTCGCTTTGTCCTTCCGTACCTTCTGTGGTCTCCTGCGGAGGTTCTATAGAATAAATTTCAGTGAGCATATTTGCAATTTCCTCTGATAGAGGATATACATAAAACGGAGCATTCGGGTCCGGTTTGTTTGGAATCATATAAGTCTCAATACTCTCGGGAGACATTCCCAAAGCTTCTTTGGCAATTTTTACGGCCATACCCAAAGTAATATCAGAGTCCACATTTTCAATAATGGTTTTTGTTATCTTTGGCAAATCAAAACTTAACATCTGTTTAAAAGCAGCTTTCATGAAATTTTGCTGTGCTTTTACTCGTCCTAAATCTCCTTCTTTATATCCATGCCGATAACGCAAAAACTGTACTGCATGCTCTCCATCAAGTACCTGCTGCCCCTTCGGTATGTAGATTTTAAGAGGAGGCTTGTCATAAGGGTCATTGTATTTCATCGTAAATGGAATGTCCATAGGAACCCCTCCCATAGCATCTACAATGTTTGCAACACCTTCATATTTCACAACGGCATAATAATGAATCGGCATTCCTAGAAGAATGTCACTGACAGCTCTTGCTGTATTCACCGGGTCCTTTTGATAAGCCGCATTAATTTTCATTTGTGACGGGCTATCGTAACCCGGTCTTTTATAATAAGTATCACGAGGAACGGAAATTAAGTCAACATGCTTTGCTTTCATATCAAAGCTCGCTAACATAATTGTATCTGTCAATCCACCGTTAACCCCCAACAATAAGATATTGACGCGCTCCTTGTCCTCAAATGCTTCGAAAAACGGACTGTTGATATCATATAATGGTGACATTTCATCCATTAAACTGGATTCCGGCGTTCCAAAAATCGGTGTCTCTGCAGCAGACCGAAACGTCCAATGAAATGGTATGCCTATCACAGTAAATGCTACAAAGGCAATTAAAAAAACTCGGATAAATTGTTTAATGCCTGTTCCCCTTTTCAGACTTTCTTTTCCCAATTCCATCTCCCTTTCTATTCATTAAAATAAGTAATCGTAATTATTTTATCCTTTTTTTCAAAAAAAAGAAATAGGGAATCAAAGATTCCCTATATTTTGTTCTAAATTACTCTTCTTTTTCAAGTGCTGAGTCTGTTGTTTAATCACTAAC
>JAYFPL010000231.1:0-2492 GCA_034927775.1 Anaerovorax sp.
ACGAATACGTTCACCAATGTGGGCACCTGCTAAAATTAAATCTCCTCGTTCTCCAAAATTGGATAAAACAAGTGCACCAATCGTATAAGAATTCCCATCAACTTCAAATACCCTGGAAGCAGAACCGATTCCACCCTTTACTCCAAGACAGCACATTCCTCTGCCGGCACCAACCGCTCCCTCTTCAAAAACTTCCGAAGCACTTTCTAAGGCTTTGTTCACATGCTCTGCCTTGACATGAAGTCCACGTATGTCGTTAAGCTTTCCATCATTACACTCCATAACCAATGGATTAACCGTACCCGTTGTCACACCAATATCTTCATTTTTTTCCAGCATATATTCTACCAAAGCAGTAACTGCCGTGCCGACGCTTAACGTATTCGTCAGTACAATCGGCGTTTCAATGGTTCCCAATTCCTGTAGCTGTACTAATCCTGCACTTTTTCCAAAACCATTTATAACACAACAACCAGCCATTACTTTGTCTTGAAACAGATTACCCTCATGAGGTAAAATTGCAGTCACTCCGGTCTGTACTTCTCCTTGAGCCAAAGTCACATTTCCAACCTTCACCCCTGGCACATCGGTAATTAAATTTTTTGTACCTTTTTTCATCTTACCAATGACAATCCCAGCATCTGTATTTAAACCCATTCTCGATTCCTCACTTTTCTAAACATAATAATAGGTTTAGTATAGTATACTCGCCAATTTGACGCAACTAATTATAGTCAAACATCGGCTTATACATTTCATTTACGTTTCTTGCTTCTTTTATTTCAATTTTCTTGTTTGAATTTTCTGCATCTCAAATATATTTACTAAATCTTAAGAAATTGACAATTTTTTATTAAAGTACATTTTTGACTTTTGGGGTAAAATAGCAACGAACAAAATTATGGAGGCTATTTATGTTTGACTATATAAAACACGCTATGAGTTATTTAATTCCAGGATTTATTGCAACTATTTTATTTTTAATCATTTATGAAATACAACTAAGAAAAAATAAAATCCATCGAAGTAAAATGAATAAAGTCTTATTTTTAATTCTCGGTTGCTATCTAACGTGCCTTTTCTCCTTAACGATATCACCTGTATTTGGTTTTTCCCTAACAGAAATTGGCTCAAATATTAATTTAACTCCATTTAAAGTAAAACAAACCATGGTTGGAAATCCTCTGCAATTCTGGGGGAATATTTTTATGTTTATACCCTTTGGAACACTTTTAGTTCTTTTATCAAAAAAATGTCATAATTTATTCATTACACTTTTTCTAGGTGCACAATTATCGGTATTTATTGAATTGGTACAGCTATTCGAGATACGAGGTACCGACATTGATGATGTTATGTTAAATGTCATTGGAACCTTTTTAGGATTTATTCTAGGGAAATCTATATTAATTTACACACCACCCTTACGAAAAAAAATCGGAGGGTTTAAGCAGATTCGAAGCGGTTGCTCAAAAAATGAAGTCGGCAGCATTTATACGCTGACATGCATCGTTGTCATTGCAGTATTTTATATTGGATTTGCAAAGATTGATCCGGAAACACCGTTCGCGCACAGCAATGTTACACAAGAAGCATTAATTCCTACAAGACCGTCTTATAGCGAAGAACCAATTCAAGCAGATATTCAGGCAAAAAACGCGATTCTTTGGAACAACAATACAAACACGATCTTATTTGACAAACAAAGTGAAGAAAAAATTGCCCCGGCAAGTACGACAAAAATGCTTACCGCACTTACAGCACTTGATTATAGTGATATGCAAGATGAAGTACTGGTTGGTGAAGAAATACACTATATAACACAGGATGCTTCCAGAGCTTGGTTATTAGCAGGTGATCGATTGACGATGAAGCAATTACTTGTTGCTTTGCTTTTACCCTCAGGAAATGATGCCGCTTATTCCGTTGCAGTTTATACCGGTAGAAAAATTTGTAATGACGATTCCATTCCCATCGACGAAGCTATTTCCGTCTTTATCGAAGCTATGAATGAAAAAGCTGCCCAAATCGGAGCAGCTGATTCAAACTTTATTAGACCGGATGGCTATGATGCACCAGATCAATTTACCACAGTGCATGATTTGGCCTGCATCGCAAAAGAATTTTGTCAATCAAAAGAACTTCTTGAAATTGCAAGCAGCCATTCTATTTCAAATGTATGGTGCAACGGTAAAGATGTGACATACTATAACACCAACGAATTAATCAATCCGGAAAGTCCATATTTCAATGCAGATGTAATCGGATTGAAAACGGGAACCAGTGTGGACGCAGGTTATTGCCTTGTTTCTGCTGCTAACATAAATCATGAATTATATATCTGTGTTGTAATGAACAGTACACAGGATGGCAGATGGATAGACAGCCTGACCTTATTGCAGGCAATTCACTGATTATAATATAAGGTCCTCATCCATAATTTCACCAATTGCTACAATGTTTGTATCGCCGATTAGATATAAATCTTTTAT
>JAYFPL010000084.1:0-10896 GCA_034927775.1 Anaerovorax sp.
ATTACCTCCAAAACATATTTTTCATACAAGGCAATTATACATTATCAAAAAAACAATGCAATGAAATTGGTTAAAATAGGATTAAATGCATCAATAAAAAGAGAGTGTCGCTCACTACTCCAAATAGTTTCCCTTCACTCCCCTTAATTTTTTTAAGTTTTATTTAATTTACAATTCTATAATATTCTTTTGCCGTCATCCAATAAACAATCCCATAAATTATGGAAAAAATCAGAATAGTAATTACCGTACAACTTACAAACAACATCGTATTTGTTAAATTAAACAACAACAGTAGTTTGGAAATCATAGGAAAAGCAAACATTACATGAACCACCGCAACAACAAGTGGAAGAAAGAATACAGTCATTACTTGACTCCGAATGGAACGTCGAACTTCTCTCTTGCTCATTCCCACCTTCTGCATAATCTGAAAACGATTTCGATCTTCGTAGCCCTCTGAAATTTGCTTATAATAAATTATTAAAACCGTTGCCATTAAAAACAGAACTGATAAAAAACATCCTATAAACAAAAGTCCGCCGAAGATTGACATATAATCCAAACCAGCACTCCAACGAGTTAAAATATAAGCTGAGCTATCCGCACTCTTTAAGATTTCATCTAATTCAGCGATAAAATGATCTCTTTCTGTCTTTTTCCCCGAGAAATCAAATGCAACATAGCTCTCTATTTCTCCTTCATGTGAGAACTGCTTGGATATTTTCTCCGAAAGTGCGCGAAAGGTTTCTTCGTTCGGTAAAATGATGTAATAGGTTTTATAGATACCCGCCATAGATAAGCCTTGATAGGAAAAGTTTGAATCAACTTCTCTTACCTTGTAAGTATCCCCTAATATTGAAAAGCGATCTGATTCATAAGCACTGCCATCCGAATCAATCAAAACCTCATCATGATTCAATCTCAAATTCTTCTTTTCCATGCGGTTGTAATCATCTAAGTTTAAGAAAAATAATTGACGATTTACATGTTTTATATCTGTTCCGGAAAAATCCGTACCCTCTTGTTTTGTAGAAAATATAAAATAGTCAAACGCTGCAAGATTTTTTATTTTTAAGGATATCTCCGTATCACTATTTTGAATTAAGTTCACGATTTTTTCTGCATTTCCGGTTTCCAGTCCTTCCTCATACCCTCTATCGTTTATTTGTACTTCTTGCGGATATTGTTGCAATAAAATATCTGTTTGACCAGAATAAAGACATACCGTAGTTGATAACATGACCAAAACCATAGTAGATAAAATACAAATATTTGCAAGTCCAGCTGCATTCTGTTTCATACGATAAATCATTCCCGAAATTCCAACAAAATGTTTTGTTTGGTAGTAGTATTTCTTATTTTTCCTTGCTCCTTTTAAAAATGCAATGCTACCTGAAATAAATAAAGCATACGTTCCAATAATAACTAAGATAACCGCAACAAAAAACCACATCAATGCTTCCAATGGAGATTCAATGCTTAAAGCCATTCCATATCCCGCTCCAAGAGTAAGAATACCAATCAATGTAATCAACCATTTTGTCTTTGGTTCACGTTCGCCTAACTGATCACTTTTCAACAGAGAAATTGGATTCGCAAGATGAATTTGTCCTAAATTAAAAAGAAGCATCAATACGAAAACTGCACCAAATAAACTTATAGTTTTATAAACTGCTCCAAGCTCAATTGCAAATTGAACGGCTGATGAAAAACTTAACATTTTTAATAGAATTAAAAATAAAAGCTTACTTATTACAATCCCGCCAATGAGCCCACAAATGATGCAAAAGAAATACAAGATACCAGTTTCATAAAATAAAATTTTCCCTATATGCTTTTTACCCATACCTAAAATATTATATAAACCAAGCTCTCGTTTCCTCTGCTTCATCAAAAATTGATTGGTATAAAATAAAAAGATAGCGGAAAAAAATCCAACGACAAAAATACCCAATGATAAAATACCTTTTAATTGCATCCCACCATAAATTTCACTTAATCCTTGATTTGCATGAATGGAGCATAGGATATAAAACATCGTAATTGCACCGGTTACGGCCAATCCAAAAGGAACATAAAGTTTCGCATTTTTCTTCATATTCGACAAGGCTAGTTTTGGATAAAATAATTTATTCAATCTGACTACCCCCTGTCGCAATTAAAATTAAGGTGTTGGAAATTTTTTCATACATCTGTTCACTCGACATGGATGCTCTGTAGATTTGATGAAACACTTCTCCGTCCTTGATAAAAATAACGCGCTTTGCGTGACTTGCCGCCTTAGTACTATGTGTTACCATCAAAATAGTCTGTCCGCTTTCATTGATATCTGAAAAAAGGTTTAATAAATGATCACTTGCCTTAGAATCCAATGCACCAGTCGGTTCGTCGGCAAGTACCATCTGCGGTTTTGTAATCAAAGCCCGTGCTACAGCTGCTCTTTGTTTTTGTCCTCCAGACACCTCATAAGGATACTTCTTTAAAATATCTAAAATACCCAATTTCTTTGCAATAGGTAAAAGAGCATTTTTCATTTCCCCATAACTTTTACCTGCTAATACCAAAGGAAGAAAAATATTATCTTCCAAAGAAAAAGTATCTAATAAGTTAAAATCCTGAAAAACAAACCCAAGATTTTTTCTGCGGTAAGCAGAAATTTCACTTTCCTTAATCAAAACCGTATTTTTTCCGTTCAATAATACTTCCCCTGAAGTAGGTTTATCCAACGATGCTACTATGTTCAGCAACGTCGTTTTTCCCGATCCTGATTCCCCCATGATAGCTACATATTCTCCTTCTTCAACGGAAAAACTTACATTAGTAAGTGCTTGCACTTGATTTGCTCCGAACCGTGTCGTATACACTTTCTTTAAATTATTTACCTCTAATAATGACATTTTTTCTCCTCCGTTTTTATTCTCAATACCTTTTGATAAGTATAGTATAAAAAAAAGATAAAACTCATGCCATTGATTTGGCTTACATTTTATCTTCTAACCTTTCATTTTTGCAAGGTTTATAAAAATATGAAATCTACTCCACTTCAAGCTGATTTACTGATAAATCTAAAAAAATCTTTGTTCCTTTATCAACCTCAGATTCGATTCGAATTTTATGAGAAAGATTTTTCAAAATTTGACGGCACAAATATAGCCCCAGACCACTTGCTTTTTTATGCATTCTTCCATTGTATCCCGTAAATCCCTGTTCAAAAACACGAGGTAAATCCTCTGCACAAATTCCAATTCCAGTATCTTCAATCACTAAATTCTTCTCAGCAGTTTTATCCATATAAATACGAATTTCCCCTTCATTTGTATACTTCAATGCATTCGATAAAAGCTGCTCAATTACAAAACATAGCCATTTTTCATCCGTCAATACCGTTTCATTGAGTGGCTCAAGAAGAATATGAATTCGTTTATAAATAAATACAGACGCATATTTTTTTACGGCTTGTCTCACAATCTTTTCAAGATCATACTCTGCCAAAAGCAAATCAGACGACATGCTTTCCATACGAAGATATTGTAATACCATATCAGCGTATTGCTCAATTTTAAACAATTCCTGCCGTAGAGAAGCGTTCTTCGAAGAATCCTCTGACTGTAAAAGAAGACTCATTGCAGTAATAGGTGTTTTAATCTGATGTGCCCATAACGTATAATAATCCACCATATCTTTTCTTGCACCAGTAAAGCTTGACTCTACCGTTTTCTTTCTGATAGAGAGCTCAGATAAAAGACATTGATAATCTTCTTCAAGCGTAGACTTTGCTTCAGGAAGGCGATCCAAATCTACGTCAATGATTCTTCTTAATTCAAATAATAATTTATGCTTTTGATATACATGAAAAAGTTCGTATATTAAAAAAAGACTCCCAAAAAAAGCGCAAAGCAACGCAGCATAACCAACTGCCTCAATCGGAAGTTCATATAAAAAGAATATTGTCGCAAAAATAAAACAAAACATCCCATATAAAAATAAGTTTCTTGCATGCTCTTTTATATAAGAAAGCATGAAGAAAAGAAAGCTTCTTTCCTTTCTCATTCGATCAAATACCCAATGCCTTTCTTTGTTTTAATAAAATCGACTAATCCGATCTCTTCAATTTTTTTTCGAATTCTCGTAATATTTACAGTTAATGTATTATCATCGACAAAATTATCATCTTCCCAGAGCCTTGTCATAATACTATCTCTGGAAACAACGGTTCCTGCTTTTTCAAATAATATTTGCAGTATTTTAAAATCGTTTTTTGTTAGCTCGATTTTTTCATTTTTATAGGTTAAAGTTGCATTCCCTATATTTAAAATGACTCCTTTATGCTCCATAACATTGACCTGCCCGGATAACGAATAGCTTCGACGCATCAGAGCTTGGATTTTTGCAGTGACCACGCTTAAATCAAACGGTTTTGCAATGAAGTCATCGGCTCCCATATTCATAGCCATAACGATGTTCATATTATCTGCAGCAGAAGAAAGAAAAACAATGGGTACACTGGAAACTCTTCGAATTTCCGTACACCAATGATAACCATTTAAAAAAGGTAAG
The DNA here is from genome assembly GCA_034927775.1 of Anaerovorax sp. Lineage (GTDB taxonomy): Bacteria > Bacillota > Clostridia > Peptostreptococcales > Anaerovoracaceae > IOR16. The sequence continues at coordinate 4,561 of JAYFPL010000084.1, forward strand.
GAAATGTCCATCAATACCATTTGTGGATTATAATTGATAAATTTTGTCAGTACTTCTTTAAAATCCATCACATAATCCACCTCATAACCCCATTTTGATAAATGATCTTTCAGAGTATTTGCAATTACAAAATCATCCTCAACAATTAAAATACGATACATATATCCTCCCTGAAATTTCATTAAAAACAAAGAAAGATATGGTCTTCTCCATATCTTCTCTCCTATCTTCTTTTTTGATATTTTGAAGCCGCTTTCTCTAAGTTTCTTCGTTTTTGGGTTTTCTTTTTCATAATGGAATAGCCAAAACTTCCAAGCGGTTTTTTACCAATTCCAAAATATTCTCCATGACTATAGCAAATTAATCCTGCTTTTTCTAACTGAAAACGTCCTTTTTCATTTATAAGAGAATCCTCCGCATGAACCGCAACAATTTCTGCTAAAAACATATCGTGTGAAGGAAAGGTTAAAATCTCTTTTACCTTACATTCTAAATTTACAGGGGACTCTTCCACTAATGGACACTTCACAATCTCACCTTTTATTGGAGTCAATGCCATTTCCTTAAACTTATCAACATCACGGCCGGACTTTACCCCACAATAATCAGTTTGTTTTACCAATTTTTCCGTGGTTAAATTGATTACAAACTCTCCCTCTTCGGAAATAATTGCATGAGAATGTCTTGATTTTCGTACAGAAATATATGCCATCGGCGGTTCTGAATTAATAATTCCTGTCCATGCCACAGTAATCAAGTTCTGCTTTTCAGGCACAGCACCGCATGATACCAAAACCACAGGCACAGGATTTAACATAGTACCCGGTTTAAATAATACTTTACCCATTCTTTTACCTATTGCGCTTTCTCAATTTTTCTAATGTATTTTTGAATTCCTCCGGTAATTCACTTTCAAATTCCATATATTCTCCTGTCTTAGGATGTATAAAGCCCAAGACCTTTGCATGAAGCATTTGAGAAGTGATGCCAAAAACTTTTTTCTTAGGCCCATATACTTCATCACCTAAAAGGGGATGTTTCTTATAAGCCATATGCACACGAATCTGATGTGTTCGACCTGTTTCTAACCTTGCTTCAATATAAGTAAAGTCACCAAATCGTTCCAATACTTTATAATGTGTTACAGCACGTTTTGAATTTTGTGCAGTAACAGCCATTTTTAATCGATTTTTCGGATCTCTTCCAATGGGCGCATCAATCGTTCCTTCATCCTCAGAAAAATTGTGATAGACGATTGCCCGATAAGCCCGTGTTATACTATGCTCCGATAATTGTTTTGTCAATGCATTATGCGCAATATCATTTTTCGCAATCATGAGAAGCCCGCTTGTATCTTTATCAATCCGATGCACAATTCCCGGTCGAATTACACCGTTAATTCCGGATAAATTGGTACAATGATAAAGCAAAGCATTTACAAGTGTACCATCTGTATTTCCTGCAGCAGGATGTACAACCATACCTTTTGGTTTGTTTACAACCAAAACATCGTTATCCTCGTAAACAATATCTATATCAATATCTTGTGCTTCCACTTCCAATTCTTTTGGTTCAGGAAGCATGATAGAAATAAAATCTCCTACTTTAGTTTTATATTTTTTAGAAGTTTCCACTTGCCCGTTTACCGATACTTGTCCCTCTTCAATTAACTTCTGTATATGATTTCTGGAAGCATCAACCATCAAATTTGAAAGAGCCGCATCCATTCGTAATCCGGATTGTTCTTCGTTGATTTCAAAATAATTGGTTGTATTTTGTTCAGTCATTGTTCTTCTTCCTCACCACGTATTGCCTGCGTTTTTTTATGCAAACGCGGTTCCCAATATAAAATAAAAAAACTAAATAAAATGCACCCGCACACAACAGCAATATCTGCGATATTAAAAATAGGCCAAATACGAAAATCAAAAAAATCAATCACATAACCAAGCATTGCACGATCCAGAAAATTGCCGACGCCTCCTCCAATGATGAGTGCAACACTCACTAAAAATAAAGGGTGTCCTGTTTTTCTTTTCCAAATTAAAAATACAAACATCATTAATATAACAAGACCGGTTACCGATAGTAAAAAGGTTTGATGATTTTCTAATATTCGAAATGCAGCCCCATAATTATGAATGTAGGTAAAGTGAAAAATACCATCAATAATCGGGATGGTATGATTCAATTCCATATTTGCCTGTATCAAGTATTTTGTAAGTTGATCCAATGCAACTACAGCTACGATAATAATAATATAATACAACTAGCGTTTATCTCCTATTCTTAGATTCGTTATAGTCTTAAAATCTTTTACGCTTTCTTCGTCCTTAAATATCTCGCCTTTTGTAATTTCCTGAAGTTCCTCCATATTTTCATCAGCAAAAATCTCAGAACTCAAGATGTCAAATTTTTGTAATTCAGACTCCAATAGAGTCTTATAACGCGTACGAAAAATACTCAATCGACTTTTTAATGACTGAGATTCTTCCGTCAGCCGCTCTACCGATTCCTTTGCTTCTCTTAAAATTAGTTCTGCATCCAATTCAGCATTTTTTACAAGAATCTGTGCTCTTTTCTCTGCACTGGCAGAAATATCTCTCATGAGAGATTTGGCAGCCTCTAATGTCTCCAGTACTGCACTCTCGGACTTTTTATACGTTTCTAAATCCGTAGACAGGCTTTTGATTTGTTCCTTCAACTTTCCATTTTGTTCAATCAAATTTTCCAGATCCAAGGTAATTAAATCCAAAAAACCATCCACTTCTTCTTCCTTGTAACCGCGTACACCCTTACTAAACACTTTGTTTTGAATATCCAGTGGAGTTATCATAGCAAACCTCCCCGATTAAAATAATAGCAACAATTTGTATAGAACGCTTTCAAGTAACTGCAAGGCAATAATCGCAACTAGCGGAGAAAAATCTATGCCCGTACGATACGCAATGCCTGAAGTTAATTGTCGGAAAGGATTGACAATCGGTTCCGTTAAACCATGCAAACTGCAATAAAAGCGATAAAAGTTACTCCCTGGTCTTACAAACCAACTCATCAAAGCTTCAACAACAATAAGAGTAATTACAATCTCAATAAAAAAGCTAGTTGCCCTTGCTAATACATACGTCATCGACTACCCCCTATTATCTCCATGGATTTTTTATATTATCGGAATAATTTATATTTTTTTGATCGATGGAAGATGCAACATCAACATTCTCAGGAGCAAAAACAAAAATATTATTTGCAATTTTCTCTACGTTTCCATTTAATGCATACGTTGCGCCACTAAGAAAATCGAAGATTTTACGAGCAGTATCCGATTCCAATTTTTCTAAATTGATAATAACAGGTTTTTTTGCTTTTAAATTGTCAACCAGCTTTTGACTTTCATCAAATGATTTTGGTTCAATGACTACCATCTTAAACTGACTTGTTGATCTGGAATTCGTAATGTTTTGCATAGCCACCACTCTATTTTCCTTTGCTTCCTTATTTTCATTTTTAGGCTGACTATAAGAAGAGCGTACTTCTCTCGGTTTCCAGTCCATTGTTTCTTCGGACTCATCTTCATCATCATCCTCAATTTCTTCAATGCCTACCAGCATTTTCAACTTATTGAATATTCCGTCTCCCATTTTTTTATTCCTCCGCGTTATTTCTTTTTACTGTAATCTCTTTCACCAAAAATAGATGTACCGACACGAATTAAATTCGACCCTTCTTCAATTGCCACCCCAAAATCATGAGACATACCCATGGATAAATATTGAAAATCCAAACGTTCATGCTCTTGTTTTCCATATTGATCGTAAAGTTCTTTAACCTGTCGGAAATAAATACGAACATTTTCTGTATTTTCATCAAACGGTGCGATACACATCAAACCACATATACGGATATTGGGACACTTTTCCAAAATGGTATGAATCAATTCACCCGTTTCTTCGGTTGTTATGCCAAATTTACTTTCTTCCATGGCAGAATTGACTTGAATTAAAATATCCATAATTAAATTATGCTGTGCTGCACGTTTGTTGATTTCTTCTGCTAATTTTAGAGAATCCACCGAATGAATCATACTGACCTTATCGATGATGTATTTTACTTTATTAGTTTGTAAATGACCAATTAAATGCCAACGTACCGGCTTCACAGAATCAAACTTGTCCATGACTTCTTGGACCTTGTTTTCTCCGATATCCGTGATTCCTGCATCAATGGCTTCATTAATCTCTTCCGCGGTTCTTGTTTTTGTTACAGCCACCAGTAGCACTTCATCTTTTTTTCTCCCTACTGATTCCGCAATTTCATTTTTCTCAGCATTGATCCGATCAATATTTTCTTTAATGTAACTCATTTGTAAGACCTCCTTAGCGGGTTATGGCTTCCCGCTTGTTAATATTTCGTCATACACATCTATTGTTTTTACCTTAACGCTTCCATCTTTAGAATCCTCATAAAAGTAAGAATTCTCAACAAGCGAATATTCTCCGTCACTGGTAATCGCTTTTACCGGTCGAAATACACTGTCTCCTCCTACGTCTTTGATGTATACCCCCGGTTTTCCATCTTTGGATGTAATACAGCGGTTCGGAATAATCAAACCTTTATAATCCTCTGTAATCACATTTGCCTCCACCTTTCGGATTCGCGGCAAGTCTTCATAATATCGATTGAATTTTAAAATGACCATAAAATCGCCATTATCATCAATAATATCCATTGTCGTTCCCTTTACATCAGCCAAAGGCAATTGTAAGGTAACTGATCTTCCTTTTTTATATTTGACAATGTCTTCTTCATCCACCCAGCAAACGACATACCATAAATTATTATTTACAATTTTAAACAAAGGTTCATTGGCTAGGGTCGTAGTTCTTGTAACATTTTCAAGACCCATCTCCAATTCTTTTACTTCCTTTTTGCTCAAATCTTTTATCGTATCTGGTTTAAACAAGGCTTCGTATCCATCCAGGTAGTAGCTTACCAACCCGTTATTACTGCTTACATACTGATCTGGTGTAATACCTTGTCCTTGTATTCGTTCTAAAATCTTTGTATATTTTGTCTCTTCGTACTCTGCACTTCCCGCAGAAATATCTAAGATTTTTGTATTTTTTCTAACCTTTGTTCCTTCGCCTAAATAATATTGAATAGTTCCAGAACGGTTTGCAAAATACACCGTCTCATCTCTTACGATATAACAAGACACCTTATCGCTTACCTGTATGCCACCATATTCTGCAACATACGTCCTTTTAAAGGCATCGGATACGGAGGGAAGTACATATATGATGACAAATAAAACAAAGACTGCAATGAAAAATAACAAAATCAAACGATTTTTTCTATTGCTTTTTTCCTTTGCCATAGTCTTTTTCCTCAATGGTTATTTTTTAAACGTTTTTTTATTCATTTATTATATAATAAAACATTTACTTCTACAAGTCTTCCGACTCTAAAAGCTGATGCAGAATCTTCTTTTCTTCTTTCGTGAGTTGATCCTCTTTTTCCAAAAAAGCATTCCACAAATCCGGTCTTCTTTCTTTTGTTATTTCTAAAGATTTTTGAAGCTTCCATAAGTGAATTTTTTTATGATTCCCGGAAACCAAAACCTCGGGAACATCCAATCCTTGATAACTTCTTGGCTTTGTATATTGAGGATATTCCAAAAGCCCGCAATATATGGATTCTTCCAGATTTGCTTCACTGCTCCCAAGAACTTCTGGAATCAGGCGTGCCACCGCATCAATTAAAATCATTGCCGGCAGTTCCCCTCCTGTTAAAATATAGTCTCCTACAGAAACTTCCTCCATATTCCAGTAATCTAAAATCCTTTGATCAACACCCTCATAGTGGCCACACAATATAACCAGCTCCGGTTCTTGTGCCAATTCCTGAATCAGCGCATGATCTAACATTCTACCACGCGGAGACATGTAAATCATCCGTTTTCCTTTTGCCTGTATTGCATCCAACGAACGAAATACAGGTTCGACTGACATAACCATACCGGCACCCCCGCCAAACGGATAATCGTCCGTTTTTTTATGCTTATCCAAGCTATAATCACGAATGTTTGTAAGTCTTACATCCAAAAGCTGATTTTCTTTGGCTCTTCCCAAAATACTTTGCTCTGTAACCGGTGCAAACATTTCGGGAAATAATGTTAATACATCAATCCTCATAACTCTACCAAACCTTCAATTAAACGAATTATCATTTTTTTCTCTTCTATATTAACGGATAAAATAAATTCTTTTACAGCCGGAAGCAAAAATTGCTTGCCATCTTGCGTTTTAATTTGATAGATATCCTGTGCACTATTTTGTA
>JAYFPL010000191.1:0-9238 GCA_034927775.1 Anaerovorax sp.
CTTAAAGTCGATGATTCTGTATTTTGCTCTTGTACCGCCACCTCTATGTCTTACGGTAATTTTACCTCTTACATTTCTTCCGGCATTCTTCTTCAGTGTAACTGTCAAAGATTTTTCCGGTGTGCTTGTGGTGATTTCTTCAAATGTGGAAACCGTCATCCCTCTTAATCCAGGAGAGGTCGGTTTGTACTTTTTGATACCCATTTAAGCGTCCCTCCTTACAGACCCTGGAAGAATTCGATTTCCTTACTCTTATCTGTAAGGGTTACGATTGCTTTCTTGGAAGCAGGCCTTCTTCCTATATTTCTTCCCATTCTCTTTAATTTACCGTTAACGTTCATAATGTTGACTTTTGCAACTTCTACACCAAAGATTTCTTCAACTGCCAGCTTAACCTGAGTTTTGTTAGCGTCTACTGCAACCTTGAACGTGTATTTCTTTTCCTGCGCATCGTCCATACTTCTTTCGGAGATAACAGGCTTTATAATTACATCATAAGGCGTTGACATTATGCGTACTCCTCCTCGATTTTATTAATTGCATCCTTTGTAACAATGAAGCTTGTATAATTTACGATCTCATACACGTTCATCTCGGATACCATAGTGGTTTTAACTCCAGGAATGTTCGCTGCGGACTTTATTACATTTTCATCCTTTTCGCCTGTAATAATTAAGGCTTTCTTTGCAGCTTTTACATTTTCTAGTACTTTAATCATTTCTTTTGTTTTTGGAGCATCAAACTTCAATTCATCCAAAACAATGATTTCGTTTTCCAAAACCTTTGAAGAAAGTGCAGACTTCATTGCAAGTCTTCTTAACTTCTTAGGTAATGTATATCTGTAATCTCTTGGCTTTGGTGCAAATACCACACCACCACCAATCTGATTCGGGGATGTTAAACTTCCCTGACGACCGCGGCCCGTTCCCTTCTGTCTGAAAGGCTTTCTTCCGCCTCCGCGAACTTCAGATCTTGTCTTTGCGGACTGTGTGCCTTGTCTTTGATTTGCTAAATAGTTCTTAACAACGGCATGTACCGCTAATTCGTTAATTTCTATTCCAAAGATATCATCTTTCAATTCAATCTTACCGGCTTCTGCTCCGGCCATATTCAGCATAGTTACTGTTGCCATTTGACTTCCTCCTTTCTGAGTCTATTCTTATTTTTCCTGTCCTTTAATTGCATATTGGATACGAAGCAATCCACCCTTGCGTCCAGGAACAGCTCCCTTAACAAGCATTACGTTTCTGTCTGCGATTACTTTAACAAGCTCTACATTCTGAACCGTGATGGTTTCTCTACCCATTCTTCCAGGACCTTCGTTTCCTTTGAATACTCTGGAAGGATACGTACCAGCAGCCAAGCCGCCTGGCAATCTCTTATGCTTAGAACCGTGAGTCATAGGGCCTCTATGATGTCCGTGTCTCTTGATATTACCTTGCGTTCCTTTACCTTTTGAAGTACCGGTTATGTCAAGCTTTACACCTTCTTCAAAGTCAGCAACAGTAATCATTTGACCAGCTTCATAGCTTTCACCGTCAGCAAGTCTGATTTCTGTCAAATACTTCTTTAAAGGAGCCTGCCATTTTGCGAAATGTCCTTTGGTTGGCTTGTTGAGTCTGTGTTCTTTGGCATCTTCAAAACCAATTTGTACAGCATTGTAGCCGTCTGTCTCAACAGTCTTGATCTGGGTAACCACTGCCGGTCCTGCTTCGATTACAGTTACCGGAATTGCTTCACCCATCTCAGAAAAAATTTGTGTCATTCCGACTTTTTTCCCTAAGATTGTTTTCATTCTTTCTTCCTCCTAATTTCTTACAGCGGATTACGCTACGTAATCATACTAAGTGTTGGAGATCCTTTTGAAGCCCTGCCCGTATTTCAATACGGCGTGCAGGTCTCATACAGAAATTTCCGAAATCTGTGATTTCATGAAATTTTTCAGTTGGAATCTATCTTTTCTTAGTATTTACAGTTTAATTTCGATATCTACACCAGCTGGCATATCAAGCTTCATTAAAGAATCGATTGTCTTTGGTGTTGGGCATAAGATATCAATCAATCTCTTGTGGGTTCTTTGTTCGAACTGTTCTCTGGAGTCCTTATACTTGTGAACCGCTCTCAAGATAGTTACTACCTGCTTTTCAGTTGGTAGTGGAATCGGTCCGGAAACTTCAGCTCCGGTTTTTTTGGCTGTTTCCACAATTTTAGCTGCGGACTGATCTAAAGATTTGTGATCGTAAGCCTTTAATTTGATTCTGATTTTCTGACTGCTCATTTTTCTTCCTCCTTAATTTTCGTACGTTTTCGCTATGCTGTACGAGGGGTTTTCATTCCCGATTATACGGTTTTCTGCCTTTCATTCACTATTCACACGTCACCGTGTGTTTCATAAATTTTTACTCAAAGCAAAAAGCATGAGAATCCCTTCGCCCGTTTCTAGAACGGACAATTCTCTGCAGAAATTACCTGATAGCTCAGCAACTTCCTGCTTCATCGCATTACAAGCAAGCTTTTTTAGTATAAAACAGTACAACACATAATGCAAGCTTTTTTTTGAAAAAAATTAGTTTTTTTTAAATTTTTTTATAGATGATTTCTTGATGTTTTCAATGCTTTTAGCGCCCATATGCTTTTAGAATCATCGAACACTCATCCTGGTGTTTCTTTTTATAACTAAAATGTCGTTTATTTTATAGATATTAATCAATATTATAAGAACAAAAGAAAGAAATTATATCACTAATATCTAATTTATTTATATAAAACATCAATTTAGTAACAAAATAATCTAAAAATTCTACATTCTAATACGAATTTCTTGTTTTTATCTTTGTTTTTTACAATTCTTTTGTTATAATTAATTATTGACGAACAGATTTACAAAAACATAAAGCAAGTTGCACTGCTTATTGCAAACTTAAAAGGAGTACATATGTATTGGGGCAGCGTTCGTTTTTTTAAACATTTGATTTTAGGTATTATTTTTCTTTTAATTCTTATTCCAACAATTGGCTGCGCTGTATTAGGAAATGCTTATCTTAATTTAGAAAAAGAAATTTCCGAAAAGAATTCATCGAAGAATACAGCGAGTGACATAAAACCCGAAGTGGTTTATGCTTTAGAATTAAATAATAATTTGGATAAAATGGACTATCAAAAAAAATATGATAACTTGTACGGCAAACATGTAACCGAGTATAAAACAGAAATGCCCAAAACCGTTTATTTAACATTTGATGATGGTCCTTCTATAAATACAGAACAAATTTTAGATATTTTAAAAGAACTTCAAGTCCATGCGACCTTCTTTGTAATATATAAAAATGATGCAAAGTCACGTGCTATTTATAAGCGAATTATTGATGAGGGTCATACCATAGGCGTCCACAGCACCTGTCACGAATACAGCATTATTTATCAATCCGTAGAAGCCTATTTGGACGACTTTGCTACGACGGCTCTATTATTAGAGGAAGTTACAGGCGTAAAGCCAACCATTTTTCGTTTCCCTGGTGGAAGCATTAACGCTTATAATCACACAATTTACCAGGAACTTATTGCAGAAATGCTTCGTCGTGGTTATACTTACTATGATTGGAATGTTGCTTCAAGCGATACTTCTACTAATATAAACGTAGATACCATTACAAATAATGTAATGAATGGTGTACATAAAAAAGAAAAAGCAATTGTTTTAATGCATGATTCCTATTCAAAAACTGCTACCGTAGCAGCCATTCCTAAAATAGTTCGAAACCTACAGGTGGAAGGTTATCAATTTGCGAATCTGGATAACACTATTAAACCCATCTGTTTTAGCTATATTAATTAATTTAAAGGAGAACAACAATGGCAGAGAGACCCTTAAACAACTTCAAAAGTGCAGTAAATGACCTTATGAACGGAAAAATAAAGACCGAGGATACTCCAGGGACTACATACTCCTCAGAAGTAACAAAACCGTTATATTCTGAGCATTCCTCCTCCTCTACTTTTACAAAGGTTGTCGAGGATACAATCCCTAAAAATGGAATGTCCATACTTTCTTCTGATTTAGTGATCGAAGGAAATGTAAAATCCAAATCTGATATCCGCTTAAATGGATACATCAAAGGAGATATCCTTTGCGAAGGTTCTTTAATTTCAACCGGTACTGTAGATGGAAATGTTAGAGGTATCGGTGTAACGTTATCCGGTTCTACAATCAATGGTAATGTGATTGCAAAGGGCGATCTTGTATTGGATAATTCTTCAACCATTATTGGGGATGTTCGTTCTGCAGCTTTAAGTGTAAATGGTAAAATTAAAGGAAATGTTATGGTATCCGGTAGTGTTATCCTGCAGGAAAATGCAATTGTTATGGGTAATATTACGGCAAAAAGTATTGCAGTGGAAAATGGTGCTAGTATTAAAGGAACAATGGAGATTCGAAGCGCTGCAATTAATGATGAAGATTTTAATGCAAAAATGCCAGCGCCAAGATCTACTTCCACACAATCGTCAACAACTGTAGCAGCAACTTCAGCTGCAACTGCATCTGCAACTTCAGCAACTTCAAAGGAATAAATGTTTTATAGAGAAAAAGAAAAAACCGGTAAAATTACCGGTTTTTTCTTTTTTAAAAATTGATGTCGGATTTCTTACAATTATGTAACATTGCAGTCTTTTCTTTTTCATTTTGACGAAATGCAGTATACTATAAAGTAAGAAAATAGAAATGGGGTAAAAACAATGAAACAATCACGAAGAAATTCGCTTCTACGTATGACAATACAACTTCTCTTACTAATCTCGTTACTTTTATTAAGTACTATGATCTCATTCGCTGTTGGTGCACCCGATGGCAGCGATCACAAACTAACAATTGACGGTAATCTGATTCAAACATCAGTACCTCCTTACATAGAAAATGGTCGGTCTTTGGTTCCGGCAAGAGCAGTTTTTGAAGCGATTGGTGCCAATGTTACTTGGTCACCAAGTGATCCAAATCATGTAGGTATCTCCTATGCGAATACGCAGGTGTCTCTGACGCTTAATTCCCCTATTGCTTACGTCAATGGAGAAGAAAAAAAGCTGGATGTACCGGCGAAACTTCATAACAATAGCACTATGATTCCAGTTCGTTTTGTATCAGAATCTTTATCCTTTGGCGTCGGATATGACGTAGATCAGCGTATTATCCAATTAACTTCACCAAAGGTACAGCCGATTTACGGTTCCGTTGAAAAAGTTAGCTATGAGGATCTTCAATATTTCTATCGTGTTGAAATAGATGCGACAGAGCCGATTAAGGTGCATCAGGAGTCAACACTGTCCAATCCGAATCGTTATATTTTAGATTTATTCGGATTTACATTAAATGCTTCAATCAATGAAAAGCTCGTACCATCTGATGAATCAAACAATGAGGTTTTTTCTGCAATTCGAAGCTCACAATTTACCCCAGATACGGTTCGTGTCGTTGTAGATTTAAAGGATAAGCAAACAGGTGCAATCACATTTTCGCCAGATCAAAAAAATATGTATATTGATTTTTCAAAGCCTTATATAGCTAATCCGTCTGACCCTATTGAAGTTCCAAGTGACCCTATAAAGCCGATTAATAAAAAGCCGGCAACCTTAAGTGAAGTACTTATTGTAATTGATCCAGGTCACGGAGGGAACGATCCCGGTTCACAAGGAAAAGCAAACGGTACTGTTATATTGAATGAAAAAGATATAAATCTAGACATAGCGACTCGATTGAATGAAAAATTACAAGCAGCAGGACTAAATACGATAATGTCTCGAAGCGGAGACCATTCTGCAAGTCCTAATTCAAAAAATGCTCTTGAAGATCGTATCTATCGTTCTAATTGGGCAAATAGTATCAACGCCACTCTATTTGTATCCATTCATAACAATTCCGCCGGTAATGTAACCAGTGCAACCGGTACAGAAACATTTTACAATGAAACCGAAGGTAAAACAGCTTATGGTATCTCAAGTAAGGAATTAGCTGCATCCGTCCAGAAAAAACTGACAGCCTATCTGGGTACGCGCAACCGTGGTGTAAAAAACGGATCGGAATTATCTGTTCTTCGCCGAACAGAAATGCCTGCTATTCTTATGGAAGGTGCTTTCCTAAGCAATCCAAATGATTTACAGCTTATGCTTACCGACTCGTTTCGTGAAAACTATGCAAAAGCGGTAGCCGATGCCATTATTGAATATTTAAATGAAATGTATCAGAATTAAATTGTAAAAAAATCAAGCCTGTCAATAATAGACAGGCTTTTTTTTAACTTCTAAATTAAATATCGAATCGTTTTACGAATTCTGCTTCATCTTTAAATGAAATGAATTCTATATAAGGTTACATGTACAAAAAACCGAAATTACTAATCAAATATTTTTTTTTAAAATCAAAATTTTTTCATATTTTGTTGTAAAAACAACAGAATAAATAGAGAGGATACTTTATACTAAAGCTACAATATGCAATACAAAATAAATTAAAAATAAGTATAACTTAGATATAAATCCAGAGGAGGATATTATGAAAAGACGAATTATAAAAATTAATGAAGAAAAATGCAATGGTTGCGGTATTTGCGCTGCCGCTTGCCACGAAGGGGCAATTGGCATGGTCGACGGCAAAGCAAAATTACTCCGTGAGGACTATTGTGATGGCTTAGGTGATTGTCTGCCTTCCTGTCCAACAGGAGCCATCACCTTTGAGGAGCGAGATGTTCCTGCTTACGACCATGCCGCAGTTTTAGCCTCACAGGCGAAAAAAACTGCAGCGGCAGGCGGTTGTGCTTCCGGTGGTTGTCCGGGCTCACAATCCAAAACTCTGCATCATACTCCACAAGGCTCGCAGTTGAATCAGTGGCCGGTTCAAATTAAATTAGCTCCAATCAATGCACCTTACTTTTCCAACGCGCATTTGTTAATTGCAGCCGATTGTACAGCATATGCACATGGTAATTTCCATAATACCTTTATGAAAAATAAAGTGACCTTAATTGGCTGCCCGAAGCTTGACGCCGTGAATTATGCTGAAAAGCTGTCCGCTATTCTAGCAAACAATGATATCCAAGCAGTTACCGTTGTTCGTATGGAAGTTCCTTGCTGCGGCGGTATTGTACAAGCTGTAAAAAGCGCAATGGAAAACAGCGGTAAGCACATTCCGTGGCAAGTCATTACAATTACAACTGACGGAGAAGTACAATATTAATTTTAAAGAAAAAGGCAAAGAAAGTTTTGATTTAAAAAACATTTCTTTGCCTTTTCAATTATCTTATATTATTGGATAAACCGGTAACTGCTTTTGCCAGATCGAAGTCCTTTTTATGAACATAGATAGTATATTCATACGCATAATCCATATTAATACCTAAACTCCCCGTCCGGCCCCTATCCGGGATACAATTTCTCACTTTTATGTAACAGCCAATTCCCTTAGATGACAACATTTGACGAATTTCATATTGTTCTTTTACAGCAAATGTGATATACAATTGCTCTCTATTAAAGATAGTAATCATAAATGTTATCCCCTTCTTTAAAACTTTAATTTATTGAAAATCTATCCGGTAGCACCTTCTATATTTGTCCGTTCTTTCATTATTAAACCTAAAAGAACCGGTGTAATGAGTGTTGTTACAATAACCATTAATACCAATGCTGGAAATAGCTCTTCATCCACCAAAGCAGCCTCCGAACCTTTTTGTGCTACAATTAAAGCAACTTCTCCTCTGGAAACCATACCAACTCCCACACCCAAAGCTTCTTTATTAGTAAATTTGCATAGCTTTGCACCTAAGCCACATCCAACCATCTTTGTCAATATAGCAACTAATGTTAATACAATGGAAAAAATAAGAATGGTTCCGCTCAGTCCTCGAATGTCTGTTTTAATTCCGATACTTGCAAAAAACATTGGTGAAAACATAAGATAAGATATAACTGTAAGTTTTTTAACAATATATTCTTTTGTCTTTGTAATATTACAAAGGAATAAACCGGCAAAATAAGCTCCTGTGATATCTGCTATTCCAAAAAAGACTTCCGTAATATATGCCATAATCAAACAAAATGCAAATCCATAAACTGCCATACGCCGCACGGTTCCATGCCATCTTTCTAAAGTCTTAAAAATCAGCGGTACAAAAATGCCAACAAAGAATAAAAAGACAAAGTAGAGTCCGATTCGAATAAAAACCAGCTTCGGCTGTGCATTTGGATTTGTGAAACTTGTAACCAAGCTTAAAATGATAATCCCTAAAATATCATCAATAATTGCGGCACCTAATATCGTACTGCCCACCTTCCCGCTTAACTTACCCATTTCCCGTAGCGTTTCCACGGTGATGCTGACAGACGTAGCCGTTAAAATGACCCCCATAAAGACTGCTTTTAAAAAATGATGCGGATCGGTTGTATCCTGGAAAAACATTTGATAAGCTGCATATCCGCCAGCCAATGGCACAGCGACGCCGACCACTGCAATGATCAAGGACGCAATACCAGTTTTTTTCAGTTCTTGAACTTCCGTATCCAGACCGGCAAGAAACATTAGGATAATCACACCAATTTCCGAGGTCTTTAGCAAAAAATCTGTTTCTGTAATCTGTCCAAGAACACTTGGCCCCAGTATGACACCCGCTACCAGTGCTCCGACCACTTGCGGCATATGTACCTTTCTTGACATGAGACTAAATACTTTGGTCACCAACAAAATAATTGCTATTGACAATAAAAAATCGTAAGATTCCATATCTGATCCTTCTTTTCTCTATATTTTTCACTATAATTTATTTTTCAATATAAAAAAAGTGCAAACAATAAAATCAAAGATTTCTATTTGCAAATATCAGCTTATAATTTTGCATTTCGCTGACAATCCTTATATTTTTTTAATATTCCATTAATATCTAAAACGATATTTCTTACATATAACAAAAAAGCACGCTGATTCCAGCGTGCTTTCTATGCTAAATAATTTCCTTAATAGCGCCGGAAAGTCCCTATTATAAGCAATTAAGCTTCGATCTTAGCTACAACTCCGGATGCTACGGTTCTTCCGCCTTCACGAATAGCGAAACGTAAACCTTCTTCAATTGCGATTGGAGTAATCAATTCAATTTTCATTTGAATGTTATCTCCAGGCATACACATTTCAGTTCCTTCTGGTAATGTTACATTTCCAGTTACGTCTGTTGTTCTGAAATAGAACTGTGGCCTGTATCCG
>JAYFPL010000100.1:0-11192 GCA_034927775.1 Anaerovorax sp.
CAAATTTGCAGATAGCATGATTGATGGTGTCATTACATTCATTGAGGATCATACGGAAGCTGAAATCCTAGACATTCATCATAAAATTAGATAACCACAATTTTAAAATAAGCAGGCAAAGTCTTACAGATATTTACGTGAGTTGAGAAATTGCACAGTCACCGATGAGGTCCTCATTATGTTTAATAAAGCTATGGGGTTAGGCTAAATATTAAAACTAGATTCTCTTGAAAGATAGGGGATACTTTTGTTACATAACAGTGTATCTTCTAAAACACGAAAAATTAGGGGTAGCTCAATATGAATAGACAATGTTTTGAAGAAATTATTGCTGAAACAGAAACAATTGTTGAAGCATGTGAAAAAATATTAGATTTAGAGAATATAAAATTAAGTGAAACTTATTATTATGATAGCCTACCGCTATGTGTTTTAGATGCTATTTTTTCTATAGGGGTTAAATATTCATCTACCATAAATGTGGTAAAACGATATTGTGATTATTTTAATTTAAATAGAATAAATTATGAGAAAAATGGTAGATATGATTTACATACAATCACTGATTTGATAGTTAATATAAAATCTTTTGGTATTAAACAATTTTCAGATAAAATTGTATGCAATTGTCAAAGAACATCTACTAAAAAAGGCATATTAAAGACAGAAGCGGTTCTGAGATTTGCTCAAATATTTGAAAAGTATGGAATTCTTACTTTTAATGATTTGCATACAAAAGGATTACCTGATAGTGCTAAAAAAGAAATAAAGAATATACCAGGGCAAAAAAGTGGGATATCATTACAATATTTTTACATGTTGGCAGGTAATGATGAATGTTGTAAACCGGATAGACATATTTTAAGTTTTTTATCAAGTTGTCTTAATAAAACGGTAACTATTAATCAAGCAAACCAATTGATGGAACTTACTACTAAAAAGCTTCATTATAAATATAAACATATTACAGTAAGGTCTTTAGACTATGCAATCTGGTCATACATGTCTAATAAAGGCCAATTGATAGTTTTAAATCCTAGTAATAATTTAAAAACACTTAAAATCACAAGAACTATGAAAATTGATGGATACGGTTTTTTAGATAAAAGCATGATGAATTCATGGGAAGAGAAAATTGTAAACAAAAACAAAGTTCAATTTGATTTTGCAAATAAATTGAATAATTATATATACTCAGTATATGAATTAATTACAGTCCTTTTTAAGCCTAAAGGGGTAATTACTGATTATATTGTTGCAAACTATGTGCTAATGCATAAATCATATCAATCGTCTATAATTTTATTAAAAATGGGATTAGAAAATGATGCAAAGATAATTTTGAGAACATTACAAGAAAAATTAATATACATAAAATGTGTTGAGAAAGATGAAGTTTATTTTAAAATACGAGTTTTAGAAGCTTTAAATGATAGACGAAATCTTATTAATAGGATAAAAGAAGGCACTATAGATCCTGGAAATCTCAATGTTGATGATATTGAAATAAAAGTAAATTCTGATATAAATGATATATTAGAAGAGATTAATCAGAGTTTGGGGGAAAATTATACACAAAGAACAATAAAATCTAAATTCCAAATAAAAAAGTTTGCAGAAGTTGCAGGAATGAGTCAAGAATATAATTTAATGTATAAAGTCCTTAGTGGAAATATACATCCGGACATGAATGCTATACAAGCAGAATTCTTAACTGACAAAGGTTTTGAATATGATTTAAATCCAATATATACAGATGTTCATGAATATATTCAAAGTTTAGTAGATTTATTAATAAGAGCAACTGAAATAGTATTAAATCATTTTGAAATAGATACTTTTAACTTAAAAAAGCTATATAATGAGGAAATATCTATATGGGATAAGTCTCAAAATTAAACTTCTTATTATATTTAAAAGAGAAACTTATGGTGTTTTATATAATATGAAAATGTAAATAAAAAGTATGTATTTGTTGGGCGCTCAACAAGGCTTTATGATGGAATATTTATTTTTGATCATGGACATATAATTCCCATTAAGTTTATAAATAGACAAGTTTAGAATACCAATACTGTGAAACTAGAAGAAGTTCAAGCAGATAATGATAAAAGGAAAAGAATTATGTTAAAATATGAAAAGAAGCTTCAATATGATAAGCAATATAAAATGTTGCAATCAAATTGTTCTTTACAAAAAATCATAGCATTAGTATGGGGAGTTGCAGGCTATACTTTATTGTTTTTTCTGATAAAATATGTTCTATTATATATTCCGGACGTTCAACCCTGGAATGATTTTGATACGTGGTTTGCTCTTGGAGGCATAAGATTTATAAAAGCTGATTTAGTCTACTTCATATGTGGGCTAATTATTTTTTCTTATGGAATCGTAAGACTTTCACAAATATCAGTGCAGAATCATAGTGCAAAAAAAGAAGGCAGCAATGAACAAAGAAAATTGCTGGTTAATGGCTATTATGCAAAAGTACGTCATCCTATGTATGGAACATTTATAATTTTGCAGGCAGGCTTTCTAATGTCACTTCGTTCCCTTGATGCAATGATCCTCGCGTTAATAATTGTAATCGCTCAATATATGAATGCGATTATTGAAGAGAAACATCAACTTATTCCAATCTTTGGTGAGGGATATAAGCGGTATACTAAGAACGTTAAAACTATGCTTTTAAGTAAATTAGAAATTATCATTTTTACATTAGCTGTAATAGGTACTATTATCGGGTTTATATTTTGAGCAAAGCAAAGTTAAGCTTCCCAGTTTATTGATATTCCTAAAGAGGTGATTTGCATGAGAAAAGAATTCGAATTTGAGGGATGCGTGGAAGTTCCGGCTGAATTGTCGGAAGATGAATTTATGGATAAGTTTATTGAATTCATAGAGGTGAATGGCTGGTCGTTCGGAGGAGGAATAAATACGATCATCGATGGATTCTATATCAATCCTGATGGTACAAGAGGAAAATATGTACTTGATGAATAAAATTAGCAAGGGGGATGAATTTAATGGGAAATAATATAATAATAAGAAATTTACAAAAGCACGATTTATATGAGCTATCAAACCTTTATGAACAGTTTTGGGGAGAAAAGTCTGACGTTAGCAAGATGACCTTACAATTCGACGCTCTTGAAATTGAAAATAATCACATTATCCTTGTGGCACAAATAGACAATCAAATTATTGCTTCTGTTATGGGGATTGTATGCAAAGAATTATATGGAGATTGCAGACCTTTTTTATTGGTAGAAAATATGATTGTTGATAAGGCATTCCGAAAGAATGGGATCGGACATATGCTCCTCTCTAAATTAGAAGATCGAGCAAAGGAAAGAGAATGTACCCAAATGCTCTTAGTAACTGAAATTGATAGAATAGATGCTTGTAATTTTTATGAAAAATATGGATTTCAAAAAAACAACAAAGGTTATAAGAAGAAATTGTAACCCGAGAGTATGAACGCAATCTTAGTTATGAACAAAAATGTAAAGATAACAGATACTAAGAAAATTGACTTTCTGTTATGGAGTAATAGATAAATATGCAGAGATACAAGCAAACCATATGGATAGTAACAATAATTTATCTTATATGTTGGATATTCCGTACAATAGAATATTTTATTTTGCGAACCGATAAAACTTTTTTAGGAGAAGCGTTTTTACATAAGCTCATAGGTATTTTTATTTTGCTTATTGCAATGAGATTATTAACAATTACTGCGCAAGAAATCGGTTTTACAAAAAATAATATCCTAAAGCGAACTTTTCAAGGCCTAATTTTGGGTACTGCTGTATTTTTAGTGGCTTATAGTGTGGAGATTTTTATTTCCGTTATGCAGGGCAAGTTTCAGTCATTAGAGTTATATGTAAGTAGCTATGCAGTAGATGGAAATATAGGAAATCAAACAGGTATAAGCTTCTTTTTAATTTGCATTGCTGGCAATATCATAAATGTAGTAATGGAAGAGGGTATCTTCAGAGGCCTTTTTCAAACAATTTTGGAAAAGAAATATAACTTTATTCTTTCAGCAGTAATTGCATCCATACTATTTGGTTTATGGCATCTTATTGGTCCTGTTCGGAATTATTATGATGGAATTAGCAGCTTTGAGGGAATGGTTATAAATATTTCAATGCTAGTAATCACTTCAGCGCTGGTTGGTTTCAAGTTTGCCCTACTGACAAAGATAACAGGTTCTCTTTATATGGCCATGGGAGATCATTTTGTAAATAATACAATGGTAAATATATTGCATGTTGTATCTAATAAAGGAGCAGATGAACTTATGTTTCTAAGGATTACAATTGCACAAATCATTTCATTTGCGATCGTTCTTATATATTACTTAAAGTGCAGGAGAACTAAAGCAGAACAATGTCATGGCTAACAAGGAAAATGAGCATAATCCATAGCAAATTTTCTTTCCTATTATGTTTAAGTATAGAAAATTATATTATATAACAAAGATAAGGAATTAATTATGGTTATTAAAACGGGTACTTTAATTGAAAATGCAGTGGCAAAAGCATTTAACATCAATAAATATATGTATATTATGGATAATGTATTAAAGGTAAATATTGCTGAACATGAAGAATTTATGACTTGTTTTGATAGTTTTTATAGAGTAAGAAGAAATTTAAAGTGGAGAAAATTATATTTTAAATATTTTGAAGAACAAAAATATAATAAGGAAATTAGTTTCGTTGATATTATTACATATTTATTTAAAAGTACAGGAAAAATTGAAGCTTCATTTTCCAGTAAAATGCTAGCAACAATAAATCCGAATATGCCTATTTGGGATCAGTATGTACTTTAAAAATTTAGGCTTAGAATTAGTAGGTAAAAACAGTCAGGAAAAATTGAATCACTCAATTATTTTGTATAGTAAAATTGAACAATGGTATCAGGACTATATACAAACAAAAAATTGTAAAGAGTGCATCGAAATTTTTAACAATACATTGCCAAGTTATGCAAAGATAACAGATACTAAGAAAATTGATTTTCTGTTATGGAGTAATAGATAATTTTTATATTCTGTGTTACTCATTAGCTATATTGATACATACCTTTGGCAAGTAGGAAAGAAGTATTTTCCTAATAATTATAAATAGTTTGCCAATTGGAGGATTTTATGAAAAGACTAAGTTACATATTACTTTGCATAATCCTAGTAACAGGAAGTATAATGCTGACTGGCTGTAAAGCAGAGGTAGAAAAGAGCGAAAACGAACAATCACAACTACCTGAGAAGTATGAGTATGCGTTATATATAGGAGGCAATGAATATGCCGTGAAAGAGGAACTGGTGCAGGATGTACCTTGGGACGGTGAAAAGGTAACTGACGAGCCTGAGCAATTTCCATTTCCGGCAGTTCGAAATTATGAGAAGGAAAATCTGAGATTGTCCTCCTTTCTAATTGATGATGAGAGGGGAAGGGGAGAACAGATTTTTTCTATTACTACAACCAAAGAAGGAAAAACTCCAAGAAATATTGGAATCGGAGATGGCTTGGATGTATTAAAGAGTTCTTATCCGGAATTGATTTATCACAATGCAGCATATGGAAATGGTACGGAAATGGCGGATTTTACTCGTATGTATTCTTTTGTACCGGAGGATGAGAGCAACAATTATATCAATTTTTACTTGAAAGATAAAAAAATTACCATGATAGAAATTGCAAATAGTTTGGATGCGCCTCGAAATTGGTATGTGGCAGAACCCATTTTTGGGCAGGACAATTTGTTTTGCGAAATACTTAATGATAAACCAGGGCAATCGCACATCCAATATTTTTACGTTAAGGATAACGGAGAAGAAGACGTATTGCTTAATATTCATAACGCATGGGCCCAGTCTGTTGATTTGAATGGTGATGGAATTACTGAAATTGTAGTGCAATATACGAAAGACAATCGTTATACCAATGTGGAGATTTATCGTATGAATCAAGAGCAATTAGAGTGTATCGACGTCAATAAGGAATTGGCAGATACAGACTTTGATCAAATTTACTCTTATTATAGTGAAGGAGGAGCAAATGAACAAAGTCAATATGAATATTGCATTGAAGTCATGTATGAAAGTACGGATGGCAATAAAAAAACAGCAAAGTATGTTCTTGAAAAAGGAGAACTGAAAAGCATATAATTTATTTAGTAGATTTTGAACATAGGTAAGTATTTAATTAAGCAGACAATTAAGTGTAGGAGAGTATAATGGAGATTACAGCAATGGATCAATTTACAAAACAGCTAAATGTTTTACAGGAAAAGGTTGCCCGTAAAATAAAACTTCAAGATATGATTAAAAGTTTACAAAATGAGAAAATCTCTTTAGAAAGTGAGGAGAATATTTTGGCATCAGCTTGCAGAAAAGAGCAGGCAGATGTAAATAAGCTGGAAGGTGTTAGCTTATCCGCTCTTTATTATTCCATTACGGGACAAAAAGAAGAACAAATGGAAAAAGAAAAAAGAGAGGCCTATGCTGCAGTAGCAAAGCATAATAAAGTTTGTGCTCAGCTGAAAGCTGTTAATCAGGATATACAAAGATACACGGATGAGCTTATGGAACTGTCCTCTTGTGAAAGTGAATACGAGCACCTATTAAATGAAAAAGCGGAATACATAAAGAAAACGGATTTGATAAACGGTCCTGAAATTCTTCGTCTTGAAGAACATATGCAAATTTTAAAAGCGCAAGACAATGAAATTGATGAAGCCTATTCAATTGGCGAATGTATAATAAATCAGATACAAGATATTATGGAATCTTTGGATCGTGCCGAAGGATGGGGCACATGGGATCTGCTTGGCGGAGGATTGATTTCTACTATGGCGAAGCATTCAAATCTGGATAATGCTGAGCAACAAATACAGCAATTACAAGATCTTTTAGGAAGGTATAAAACAGAACTTGCTGATGTAAAAATTCACACAGAAATGCAGGCAAAGATCGAAGGGTTTTTATATTTTGCCGACTTCTTTTTTGATGGACTGTTTGCAGATTGGGCGGTTCTTGACCGCATTCAAAATAGTCAAAGTCAGGTAGAAGATACACATAACCAAGTAAAACAGATTCAGAGTCAATTGAACACGATAAGAAGAGAGATACAAAATAAAATACAGCAAACGCAGGCAGATTTGAATCAAATAGTATTAAATCATTAATTGGGAAATATTTTGTACACTATTTACAATGGAAAAGTCATAAAATGCTCAAATAAAACAGAATGCTGACGCAGAAAATGGGGTGCATATGAAAAGAATTGCCATTATTTCGGACACACATGGATTACTATGCGACGAAGTTAAAGCAGAATTGGAAGCGTCTGATATTATCATTCATGCTGGAGATATCAATACTGATTCGATTGTGCAAGAGCTCAAAGGCTATGGTGAATTATATATTGTGCGGGGAAATAATGATAAGGAATGGGCAGAGTATTTGCCTAAACTCCTTACGGTTACAATTGAAGGAGTTCGGTTCTTAATTGTTCATAATAAAAAGGATATTCCCAATAATCTTACGGATATTGATGTGGTTATATATGGGCACTCACATAAATATGATGAAAAAGTTATAGATGGGATACTTTTATTAAATCCGGGAAGCTGTGGTAAACGTCGGTTTGATTTGGAAGTTACCATGTGTCGTATGTATATTGATCAAGGTTCCTATACGTATGAAAAGATAATAGTGCCCCAAAAACAAGTGCATTAAAATTTTCCTCATATATTTTCTAGAGAAGTGGCGAAGCCACTTTTTTTATTAGAAGGAAATATCGTTTCAGAGTCATTTGCTCTTTTTTTATTACTTTGTAGCAATATATTTTTTTGAACATATTATAAATTGAATAAATAGAAAGGAGGGTTACAATGCAAGAGTACATCATACAACCCAATGATACTTTATTTTACATTGCAAAACAATTTGGGATACCTTTAGTACAATTGATTAATGCAAATCCTGAATTAGCAAACCCAAATTTAATCTATATTGGGCAAATCATACAGATTCCTGATTTATTTAGAATTCCGGAACAATTTGATGTATTAGAGTCTAATGCCGTAGATATCATTGATGATATTTACCTAGGAGATTGGGCAGAGGCAATGAGTAAGGTAGAAGTTATCAAGAGAGCAATGAATGAGTCGATGCCATATCTTCAGGAGGCTTATGTTCCGAATCAAATCATTTCTTCTATGAATTCTGCTATTCGCAATTTAGAACAAAATGTAATGCGTAAAAAGACTTATCCGGCAATCTCTCAAGCAAATCAAGTTACAAGATTTCTTGCAGATATGCTTGACTACTATGAAATAATCATACCACCGGATATAAAGAGATTGTCTTATCTAGGCAGACAGATGATCATTAACATTGAAAGCAATGATTGGAATGAAGCGAATAATAATTATATGACAGCAAAAAGGTATTGGGATAGATTAAAACCTGAACTTGATGAGAAATATAATGATGATATTGTTGAATTTGATATGCTGTTAAATGATTTAGGGGAAACAATCAAGAATAGAAACTATGAATTAACAATTGAAAACATTGTAGCAATGTTGGACGGTGTTAAAACGATAGAAAAAGATTTTGAAGAACAAAGAAAAAGTGAAATGACCGTAGATTAAGAAAATAGTAGTTCAAATAAAAAATAAATTACACCTACTTAAGTATTTAAAACGAAAACTGGGCGATGTAAGAAGCATTACCCAGTTGTTTTTTTATAGCATGAAACTATCGTTTCTATGGAATGATGTAGATGGTATCATTTTATGATAGTGTATTCTTGTAGGGTGGGGGAGGTTTATGTTGAAAATATCAAGATGCTGTTATAAAATTGAAATGATTTCTATTATGGAAGATATGGATGCACAAAAGGATAGCATCCGATTGAGTGATACAAGAAGGGAAGACATTATGAAGAATAGAACATTTCATTTATCATTATTGCTGAGCTTACTGGGAATTTTTATATGGTCAGTGATTGAACCAAAAGACATGTTTACTTGGTTTTTAGAAACGCTTCCGGCAATACTAGGTATCGGTATCCTAATGATCCTTTATCCCAAATTTAAATTTTCAAATTTAGTATATTTTTTGATTTGGATACATTGCATCATATTAATTGTAGGAGCGCATTATACATATGCAGAAATGCCACTATTTGATTGGATACAAGATTATTTTGACTTAAGCCGTAATTATTATGATCGAGTTGGTCATTTTGCACAGGGATTTATACCGGCGATGATTGTTCGAGAAATATTAATTCGAAATAAAGTGATTAAGAACGAAAAATGGTTGGTTTTAATTATAATTTTTGTTTGCTTGGGAATTAGTGCAGCTTATGAATTAACGGAATTTACGGCCGGTCATCTTAAAGGAGAATCTGCTGAAGTATTCTTAGGAACTCAGGGAGATGGTTGGGATACACATTATGATATGTTATGTGCTTTATGCGGTGCAATTATTTCTTTATTATCACTTTCAAAATTACATGATCAATCTTTAAAAAAGTGTCAATTAAACTAACGGAACATTAGTTAAAAAAGCAAATTTATTAATAGGGATATTTTGATTCACAAATACAAATAATAATTAAAAAAATTATAAGAGGAGTGAATCATTATGCAAAATTTAAAATGTATGTGTGAAGAGTGTCATTACAATGAAAATCATGAATGTTGTGCAGAGAATGTCGAAGTTACGTCAAATGGAGATAATATGGTAAATACAGCAGCAGGAACTTGCTGTAACACTTTCAAACCTAGAGATTATAACTATAAAGGTTAAGGTTCATTAAAAAATAAATAAGTACAAGTAATTACTTAAGTTTAGGTTTTTATTTGTACTTATTTTTTTATAAATTTTATAAAAAAGTTTATTCAACCATAATTGTGCCATAATTTCATTGTATAGTAAGGCCATAAACAAAAAAGCATTTAAAAAAGAAAGAATAGTAATTACTTATAAATGAAGAAAGGAAGTAATAACAATGATGATTTTAATTTGGATACTAATCGGATTTGGCATTTACTATTTAGTAAAAGACAATAATAATGAAGAAAGAAAACACAACAGCAAAGCTGATGCCGTAGAAATATTAAAATTAAGATATGTTAATGGAGAAATTGATCAGCAAACATATTTGAGAACGCTAGAAGTTCTTAAGGATTAAGAGAGGTGATTACAATGATGTATGGATATAATGGAATTGGAAGATGTTTTGGAGCAGCAAGTGGTTTTATGTATGGTGGATTGGGTATGACTATCATGTTAGGATTTATTGTACTTGCTATAATAGGTATCTTTTTTCTAGCTAAGAAAAAAAGACGCCACCATTCCGATAATGCAGCTTTAGAAGCATTAAAAATGAAATTGGCTATGGGTGAAATTTCAGAGGAAGAATATAATAAAAGAAAAATGATATTGGATTAAATTTATGAAAGAGTGAGGTGGATTAATGAAATATCAGATTTTAGTTGTTGAAGATCAATCTGAAATAAGAGATATTATTTCAAAATATCTTAAAAAAGAAGGCTATGGATATTATTTGGCCAAAGATGGATTTGAAGCATTAAATTTCTTTAACAATAATATAGTTCACCTCGTTCTGTTAGATATTATGATGCCAGGAATTGACGGATTCGAAGTTTTGAAAGAGATACGAAAGATCTCTGAGGTACCGGTTATTATGATAACGGCAAAGCAAGAAGAAGTAGATCGAGTGAAAGGGTTTACAATTGGAGTAGATGATTACGTAATAAAGCCATTCAGTGTAAAAGAGCTAATGTTAAGAATTAAGACACTGTTGAAAAGAGTCTATCATGAGTCAGATGAAATTATATATCAATGCAAAGACTTGAGTCTGCATACGAAAAGTATGCGATTATATAAAAAGAATGATGAAATCCAAGTTACAGCAGCAGAGTATAATCTGCTGCTTGTTATGTTCAAAAATTAAGGGCAAGTCCTGACTAGGGAGCAGTTAATCGAATTAGCGTATGGAAATGAATATGAAGGGTATGATCGAAATGTGGACAGCTATATTAAGAGAATTAGACAAAAAATTGAAGATAATCCGAGAAACCCTCAGATTCTAGTTACAAAGTATGGTGTAGGCTACACTTTCGGAGGTAATCAC
>JAYFPL010000174.1:0-1519 GCA_034927775.1 Anaerovorax sp.
CTGTCAGTTTGCACTGTTTCGACGTTTGAGATTTATTTAAAAATCTCTTTGACTCAATTTCTACACTATGGAGTTTTCAAGGTTCGTGAACCTATCTTCATTTGTGTAACAAATGCCAGAAGGTTCTGGACTGAAAAATCATAAATTTTAATTTGTAGATTTTTATCGTCCCATGCGCTTTTTCAAGCGCCGCTCCGTCTTGACGAAGCTTTTTTATTATAGCTCTCTGTGCTCATTTTGTCAACCACTTTTTTCTGTTTTTCAACTTTTTTCGTGGTCGCTGTTTTGGTCTCCAAATGTGAAATTCTCACACTTTTAATCTCCATTTTGCTGCTTCATCTCTACGAAACAGCTTATTTATAATACCAGGTTCTGGTATTTCTGTCAACCACTTTTTTAAATTTTCGACATTTTTTTGTGGTGTCAAATTCGGTTGATGATGAACCAATCAAGGTTTTCATTCAATCGTCTTTACGAGACAGCTTTACTATAATAGCAAGTTATATCTTCACTGTCAACTAGTTTTTTATAATATTTTACTTTTTTTATTTGCAATAATATATTAATATTACAGGCATGTTTTTACAAAGTCGATAGGATGTTGGATTATTTCTGCCGTTTCCTCTATCGAATACCCTTCTGATAAATACCTTTTTGCAATGACAGCCATAGATTCTCCAATCTCAATCATATGATAATCCGGATCATAAATACGAACAACTCTTTGTTTCCACTCATGCATCTTTGGTTCATGCACATATACTATATTCGGATATGACTCCAATTTTTGAATGAAAATATCAAAATCTTCAACTTCAAAATACAGTTCCATATTATGTGATTTTTGGAGCATCGAATCTGTTGGAATGTTTGTTAACCAATCAAAATCTTCTTGTATTGCAAATCCCCCGCTGAATGTTACATTCCTTCCTAAATCAAGTACAACCGTTTGATCAAACAATTCTCTATAAAAATTTTTAGAAACCTCAACACTCTTTACCGCTAAAAGCGCCAACTGAAACTTCATAGTTCTTCTCCTTAAATCAATCTACTTCAGATTTACCCAATGAAAAATTCCGGCTCAGCGCGTCTTGCAAATCCATCTTCCAATTCATGTTGATGATAAAGATACTTTTCATCATCATAATATTTTGCATCCTCAGGACACTTTTTAACACATGCTCCACATTTAATGCAGATACCAATATACTGTGTTATATCCTCACGGCTGATAGATCCCATAGGACAGACCTCTGCACAAATGCCGCATTGTGTACAGCTATCCTTCGTTTTCGGCTTAACCTTTAAAATATTTACAGGATTTCCTTTGCGATCCCTTGGTGTATAATACGGTCGAACCGGTTCTTCCCCTTTTACAAACGCCGGTGTTGATGGTGTTTCGCTCAGCCTATATATATATGTACAAATTTTCTCTGCAAATTCATCTGCTATCTTTAAATCATCATCATCCGGCCTATGTGCAGCCAAGGTATAGGAAAAGGAATGCTCTCCAATAAAA
>JAYFPL010000076.1:0-2543 GCA_034927775.1 Anaerovorax sp.
AATTAAGTGTTAGAATATATAAAATATTCGGTATATATATTTTAATTCTAAGAAAGGAACTATTTCATTATTATTCTATTCACTACCTTATGTAGCATTCGCTAAATAAACAAATGATGGAAAGGAAGGTACCCCTATGAAGACGATTAAAAAAAGCATACTAATAAAGATATTAGTCGGCACCGTTATTCCAGTTGTTTTATCACTTTCTATTTTACTCGTTTTAATTCTAAGTTTGGTAAAAAATGAAGTTGAGGTTCTTAATACAGAATCCGTAACGGCAAACTCAAGACAAGCTGCTTACCAAGTAAGTGAATTTTTTACGCAATACTTAAAAATAACGGAAGCTCTGTCCGCCGATCCGGATATAGAAGCCTATTTTAAAGAAGTAAAGCCGGGAATAAGCCTCACAGATGCACCGAGTTTTAAAAACGTAAAAAGTAATTTAGTTCATATTGCAGCCCTTGATAATGAAAATATTGTTGCAAGCTGGTTAGCCGATATTGATTCTAGCCAACTTATTCTTTCTGACGGGTATATGACAGATGCAGGCTGGGACATAACTACAAGAGATTGGTACATAACACTAAAATCAAAAAATCAAATGATTCTCTCAAATCCATACATAGATACCGCCACACAAAAATTGGTTGTCAGTACAGTTGCACCAGTTTACGATCGTACTACAAGTAAAATGATCGGTGCTGTCGGCTTAGATTTAACATTAGAGAATTTAAATAATATTATGAGCAGCTATAAACTTGGAGAAGATGGATTTTTTACCTTTGTCTCTAATGATGGAACGATTATTTTCGACCGCAGCGAAGACATTATTATGAAAAATATATCCACGATCGGTCTATCCCAAGAAATCCTTGATTTAAATAGCAGTCAAACAGAAGGCTATACCCCTTATTCCCGCGGTGATTTAAAAGCATACGGATATTACAGCCTAATCGGAGATACCGGATGGAGTGTCCTTTCCTCCATTTCTAAGGCAGAATATTATCACACGTATAACAATTTAATGAAACTTTCAATTCTGATTTGTACTATTATCATGCTTGTCTTAATTGGAATCATTGTTTTCATCTCCAGAGGTATCGTAAAGCCATTAAAACAGCTCTCCAACGTTGCAAATCAAATTGCAGACGGGGATTTGAACATTGAGATGAAATTTTCATCAATTGATGAAACCGGACAAGTTGCTTCATCAATTGAACGAACCGTATTAAGACTAAAGGACTATGTAAAATATATCGATGAAGTTTCTGAAGTTCTAAATCAAATAGCTAAGGGAAATATGGTGTTTGATTTAAAGCATGATTATGTAGGTGAATTCGCTAAAATTAAAATTTCATTATTAAATATTCAAAAAACTTTTACGCAGACACTTACAAACATCTCCATATCTGCGGATCAAGTTGCAAGTGGCTCCGATCAGGTTGCAAGCGGTGCTCAAGCATTGTCACAAGGTGCTACCGAACAAGCTAGCTCCATTGAAGAACTGTCTGCAACCATCAATGAAATTTCTCAACATATTAAAAACAATGCAGAGAATGCAAACCATGTAAGAACTGTCTCAAATGAAAATACAGAACAAGTTCTAGATGCAAACCTCCAAATGAAAAATATGGTCTCTGCTATGGATGAGATTCGTAGTGCTTCAAATGAAATTGGAAAAATTATTAAAACAATTGATGACATAGCATTCCAAACCAATATTCTTGCTTTGAATGCCGCTGTTGAAGCTGCAAGAGCCGGTGCCGCAGGAAAAGGCTTTGCTGTAGTAGCAGATGAAGTTCGTAACCTTGCAGGAAAAAGTGCCGAAGCTGCTAAAAATACAACGACACTCATCGAAAGTGCAATACATTCTGTAGAAAAAGGAACACAAATTGTTGACCAAACAGCAGATGCGCTTGAAAAGATTGTTGAAGGAGGTCAACAAACAGCTCAACTCATTAATGAAATTTCTGAGGCTACAAACGAACAAGCTTCCTCTATGAATCAAGTTACCTTGGGCATGGATCAAATTTCTTCCGTCGTTCAAACGAACTCTGCAACCGCT
Organism: Anaerovorax sp.; assembly: GCA_034927775.1. Taxonomy (GTDB): domain Bacteria; phylum Bacillota; class Clostridia; order Peptostreptococcales; family Anaerovoracaceae; genus IOR16. The sequence goes on from JAYFPL010000076.1 coordinate 2,069, forward strand.
GAAGAAAGTGCTGCAGCAAGTGAAGAACTGTCCGGTCAATCTCAGTTATTAAAAGAGCTTGTAGCACAGTTCCACCTATCTCATGATACAGATTATATTAGTACTTCTTCTGATTTTAATCAATTTGAACAAACAGAACGAAACCCTAACATAAATATGGATGATAGATTTGAAAGCAATGAAATAAATTCAAAATATTAATTTATGATTTGCTAAAATAAAAAAACAATATCACTACTTAATAAAGTAAAAGCCATGCAAACAATAATTTGCATGGCTTCTTTCATTATACAGTTAAGCTATTATTTCTTTAAATATTTAAATATCATCGTTACCGCTTCGGCTCTTGTTGCATTTGCTTTTGGTGCAAATTTGTAACTGCCATCCTCTTGCTTAATTCCGCTGATGATTCCGCCCTTCTGCATTAATATAACTGCATCCTTGGCATAAGGAGCAACTGCAGTATCATCTGCAA
>JAYFPL010000181.1:0-5224 GCA_034927775.1 Anaerovorax sp.
CAAGTAAGGGATATACAGAAAAATAACGTTATAGGGGGAAGGCTGCTGGTCGCAGCCTTCCCCTTTTCGTTGACTGACTAAAATGAGCAAATAGTGAGCATATAAAAATCTGACTTGGACAGAAAAATCTACTTTTGATTAATAACAATCAAAAGGGGGTTTTAAAATGTTAGTTAGTGAAATTACAGCATTTCTTGAAAATGCGTATGAGGTTTTAAATGAAAGGTTCTTTGATGGTGAGTTAAGCAAGGTTGTAATTACAATACAATCCAGTCCAAGGGCCTATGGCCACTATACACCCTGGGATGCTTGGTCTGAAAATCAGCAAGGATACAGAGAAATAAACATTTCTGCTGAAACACTCAATAGGCCTGTTGGCAATGTCATTGCAACCTTAGTCCATGAAATGGTTCACCATTATTGTGATATGAAAGGCATTAAAGATACTTCAAGGAGTAATGTCTATCACAATAAGAGATTTAAGAATGAGGCTGAGAGCAGGGGTTTGGTGCTGGACTATGATAATAGAATTGGGTTCAGTATCACTCACCCGTCTTTAATGCTTATGGACCTGATAAACAGCATGGGATGGGAGAATGTCAATCTTGCCAGAAATGGTGGTAACAGTAGTTCTAATGGCTCTGGTGGTTCTGATAATGGTTCAGGTGGAGTTACTACAGGAAAGCCTAAAAGTTCTACCCGAAAGTATATCTGCACTTCCTGCGGATGTTCTGTGAGGGCTACAAAGGTTGTAAATATAGGCTGCTTAGACTGTGGTACTGTTATGGTTGTAGAAGAAAAATGAAGAATATTGGAGTTTAAGAAATCTGTGACTGCTATTTGGTGGTTGCAGATTTTTTTGTGGGCAAAAATCTTAAAAAATCTCTCTGGAGCATTTACGAAGAATACATATCGGGTATGGTGTTTTCCCCTACTCGTTACATATAAAAATGCACACCTTTTGTTCTTGTTGAGATTGCAAGGTTTAGAGATATTTTCTTCAGAAATAGATTTTGAATGGTCATTTTCTGGATTGGGTTTTGATAAGTGTAGGCTAAAAATATTGTAATAATGTTCCACTTCCTGTATACTGGTAGAAAAGAACAGAAAGTGGGTGCGATGGGGTGAAAAAAAGTAAATATGCTGGTGTTCACCAAAGAAAGAACGGAACGTGGTATTACAGAATTAAGAAAACCTATCCAGACGGGGAAATTGAATACTACCAGAAAAGTGGATTTACATCAGAAGAAGAAGCCTATCAAGCTAGAAGAACCCGTTTACAGCTTGAGTTACACGGTATAGATGCGTTAACAGGTAAGCCCTATTCTTACCCAGTAGCAGATGAAGATATTGGAATTACTTTCGAGGACTATTTTGTTGCTTTTCTATCCCAATGTCAAAGCGCTACGTCTATGAAGAAGTATAAGGCTCTGTATACTGCACAACTTGCCTCGTGGGGCAACAGAGATATTTCCACTATTACTGATGCAGATATTGACGTACTTCTTTTAAAATTGACAATGAAAGGGTTAAGTCACAGTTACATTGCATCTATCAGAAAAATGCTGAAACTCCTTTTCAAATTTGCCCGTCATAACAATAGTTGTATCAGTGTGAAAACAGCTCAGCTTACGTCCACAAAACCCTACAAGTTGCGTGTTTTAAGCCTTTTCAGCGGGATAGGTGCTCCGGAAAGAGCATTGGATGAGTTGGGTATTCCTTATGACTTGGTAGGTTACTGTGAATTTGATAATAAAGCCTCTGTTGCCTATTCTCTACTACATAAGGTGGAGTTAGATAAAGATTTGGTCGATGTAGAAAATCTTGACTCTTACGCTTGTGAGCAGGCAATACCCAATTTTGATATCCTTTTTGCAGGATTCCCTTGCCAAGATTTGAGTAGACAAGGGAAAATGAAAGGCTTTGTTGAAGAGGGTTGTGATTTACCTACTTATCAAGACCTTCTTTATGACAGAGAATTGAATGGACTTACCAGAAGTGGTTTGGTATATAGAGCCTTGCAGATTATCATGTGGAAAAGGCCTAAGTTTGTTGTTTTTGAAAACGCTGATACGCTCATGGGTAAGAGGTTTAGAAAGGAGTTTTATGACCTACTTCAAGACCTGCAAGTAGACGAAAACCAAGCAGGCTATAACATCTACTTTGACCGAATGAATAGTCAGGATTATGGTATACCGCAAAATAGAAATAGGACCATTATGGTAATGATACGAAGAGACCTCAATATGCTGTTCCACTTCCCTGATACAGAGGAGCTGACTGTTAAAGCAGAGGATTGGTTTGAGGAGACAGTAGAAGACCATTACTATTTTGCACCTGAGGATATCCCCAAACTGCAAAGGGACAGTTTTAAGGTGAATTTCAACAGAGATGTCATTGCTTGTATCACTACCAAATGGGGTGGTATGTTAAAGAAAAAAGGTACTCCGTCCCCCAGCATTCAACAAACTGTTATCAAGGATAGCAAGGGCATTCGTTGCCTTACCATTGAGGAAATGATGCTTTTTCAAGGATTTAGACCAGAAGATGCTCAACTACTTAGAGAGAACGGGTATTCAAATGCAGAAATAGGTAAGCTTGTTGGAAATTCAATTACAGTACCCGTAATCAGAAAAGTAATTGAACAACTTGTCCTTTGTTGGAATGAACCTATTGCAGAAGATATTGTACCATATCAGATTATTGCTGCACCTGTCCTTCAAGATTATTTGTCACCTCTGTTTGCATACACGGGAAACAAGTACAAACTGCTACCTTATTTAGAATATGTTATGCCCACATATACAAGTAACCCTTTGCATAGCAGTATATTTGTAGATTTGTTTGCTGGAAGTGGTACAATAGCCCTTAACCTTGCTTCACAGGCAGATAGGGTCATTATCAATGATGTGGATTCTATTCTCATAGGTATTTACAAAGCCTTATCTGTAATTGAACCAAGTGAAGCATGGAAAAAGGTTTCAGAAGTCATAGAGAAATATAAACTATCAGCAACCAACAAAGAGGGCTATTGGAAGTGTAGAGCAGATTACAATGAATTTCCTCTAGCGGAACGGGATAAATATTGGTATCACGCTTTGGCTATAATTTATTTTAGCTTTAATACTTCTACAATTGCATATAACCAAAAGGGTGAAGTGAATTCTTCTTTTGGAGAAGATAAAAGTAGTGCAGCCAAAGCAGAAAAAAAGTTCTTTCCGTTTGCTGAAAGGCTGTTCAGAGAGAAGGAACATATCACGTTCACCAATTGCTCTTTCAAGGATTTCTCTATTAATGATAAATGTATGGATGAAGAAGTATTTTACTATGTAGACCCGCCCTATTTGGTGTCTGAAGCTTCCTATAATAAATATTGGAGTGAGGATGACGATAGGGACCTATATGCTTTCTTAGATAAGTGCTCAGAGCGTGGTGAACGGTGGATTTTGTCTAATGCCTTGGAGAATAACGGGGAAAGAAATGAAATTCTTGCTGCTTGGCTACGAGAGAACCAGAGAAGATACATAATTTTATATATGAATAGAGATTATAAGCATTGCAGTTACAACAGGAAAAATAAAGGTAGAACGATAGAGGTTCTTGTTATGAACTTTACTCAAAATTGATACACTTTTCGTTCCTATAACAACAATTTTATTATTTATAAAGATACCCCTTGTGCCGTTAACGGCACAAGGGGTATCTCTTTTTGTCTGTGTATATTCAATAATCTATCACTGTTGACCGCTCTCCTAAAACTGAAGGGGTTTTTATTATTCTGTTCACTTTTATAAACAAAGTTATCAATTTTATAAACACTGTCCTTCTATTTAATAGAAATAGTGAACTTTTTTATAATTCATGTGTGAAAACCTGATATGACAACATCGAGGTGAAATGTTCATTTTGATATGTTCAAAATGACTCTATTACAGAAAAATTACAATATGATTTTAAAAAAAAATATGCTTCATGGTTGTTGACGGAGAAAACAATCTGCGTTATGATACAAATCCAAACACGAGAAAATAAATAATATATTATAACTCGTTTTAATATAGAAGTCAATTAAAAGTTTTTTCAACCTTAAAAATTAAATATGGACATAAACGAAGTTCTCCACCTGTTTAACGTACTATTGGACAGAAATGGGGGCAGTTGTTTCTACATTTATATAGGTAGTGCGGATGGTCTGGTTGCGTGGGTTCGATTCCTACCACTATCAAGAGCCTTTTCTAAAAAAGGCTATCAAAAATATAAATGGAGGTTTTTATAATGAAGAAAGGTAAAAATATTGTATTGAGTGTAGAGCAACGGGAGAACTTTGAGAGATTTTTAGGTCTATGTGATTATTACGCAAATTCTTACTTTTGGACTGTTGATGGTAACGCATCCAGGAGAAGATACATAGAGAAAAGAGACAGTATGTACTACACAACTATGGTTGACGGGATTGAATATGAGGTTGATTTCTCTGTGGAAATCTCCTGCAAAAATTACTATGTACATAAGTCAGTATATAAGGATGGAGCAAAGACCAATAGTAGAGTGATAAGGACTTTGTTAGAAAAAGATACTTCTTCTGAGACTACTGTAGACAAGCAGTAGTCAGCCATACAGGTAGTGCAAGGTTGATTTTGTGGGTTCGATTCCCACCACTACCATGGGCCCTACGGGGCTACTAATACAACAAGGGGGATTAATTTACATGAGAATTAATTCAAAAAAAGATATTGTTTCTGTTGCTTTAGAGGCAGAAATTAGAAGAGGAACAGTTACAGTAATGGCTGTGGCAGAAAAAGAAGTTGGTTGCAATAGTTTGTTGCTTGAAATAACCCTTCTTGACTCTTGTCATGATAAAACTGCTATTTGTTATGCAGGAATAGTTACTGATTTAGCGTTTACAGAAGAAGCATTGACTGCATACATTTTGTGTTTTGTAGAGCAACACGGGGATAGTTTGGAAGAAACGTTTTATAATCTGACTACTTCTGAAATTGCCGTAGAACATGAAACAGAGGTGAAAAAAGGTATACAGACAGATAAGTTTACGCTTGACATTCCCTTTTCAATCATTGGTTATGACATTACTAACGAACTTGACCTTTGGGGTGCTGATTGGATGAACGCTTATCTTGATACTGATAACCACGTTCTCACAGTTACTTATGAGCATGATATACCTGTTGCATAAAAAAAGAACTAATAAGATATGGGGCGGCAC
>JAYFPL010000112.1:0-16397 GCA_034927775.1 Anaerovorax sp.
ATTTTGGCTTTGCAATATTTAACTATTTGATGCCAATTGTTACGCTACTTCTTGCGATTCCTAAAATAACAATTGCATATATGACGGAAGAAGAAAAAGCTGCCGCTCTTGAGGAGCACACTGCTGCATAATAAAAAAGGAGCAACTATAATAGTTGCTCCTTTTCCTCTTTTTTGATTAATCTACAAAAATGCTTCCACCAATGAATTCTCGTATAATTGAGTGATTTGCAATCATAGAATCATCCTTAACGGTTCTGAAAAATTGCAATAATTGTAATAAACGGCAAGCTTCACTGTATTCCGGCTCCTCCGGTTTAATTGCTTTCAACAAAGGTTCTGCATATTTTTTTAATACGGATAATTCATAAATATGCGCTGAGTTGAATAACACATCGGCCTCTCCATTAAACGGAAAAATATTCTTATCCTCACCGGTTCTTACCTTAGGCCATAGTTTTATGGTATGCTGTGCTGAATAACCTCTGAATTGACTATCTCTTACAATACGGCGAATCAATCTAGCATCCGTTGTAGGAATTCGATTGTGTGTATCAATATTAAGCTGTGTTAATGGACTGATATAGATTTTATACTTTGCGTCATCCGGTATTTCCGAAGTTAACTCCTTGTTTAATCCGTGAATTCCCTCAATAACAATTGGCTGTCCTCTTTTTGCTTTAATAATTCGTTTTCCAAATATTTTTTTCCCTTTCTGGAAATCAAAAACTGGCAAATCTACTTCTTCTCCAGCAAGAAGTGCATTCATATCATGATTAAACAAAATTCGGTCTATGGCATCAATATCTTCAAAATTATATTCTCCGTTTTCGTCCACAGGCGTCTGATCTCTCTCTAAAAAATAATCATCCGTACCCATATATAGCGGCTTTAATCCATTTACCCTAAGCTGGATACAAAGACGCTGTGCAAATGTCGTTTTTCCCGAAGAAGAAGGACCTGCAATTAAAATAATACGTTTCCCGTCTTGTGTAATTTCATCGGCAATTTCTGCAATTTTTTTCTCATGCAATGCTTCAGAAATTTGAATAACTTCTTTATAACTTCCATCATCAACCTTTTCATTGAGGTCTTGTACATAACTGATTTCCATTAATCTTGCCCATTCTCTGGCTTCACCAAAGGCACGATACAATTTAATATCATCACGATAAAGAGGAATCTGATTTGGAAATTTCGGTTCCGGAAAACGAAGCAATACGCCTCTTCGGCATTTTCTCAATTCAAAATATTCGATATAGCCAGTAGAAGGCACCATTGGTCCATAAAAGAAATTTTCAAATTCATCCAAGCTGTAAAATGGCACTTTTTCAAGCCAAGTGGTATTCTCTAACAACCGCAATTTTTGAACATAACCAATATCCCTTAATTTTTCAATGGCTTTTTGACGAGGATAGCTTCCTTTTATAAAAGGTAAGTCATCGTCCACAAGCTGTCGCATACGATCTTCTACCGATTCCAGTTCTTCAATTGTTACATTCTGTTTCATCTGAGTAAACAGACCCTTGTTTAAAGAATTTTCAATCAAAACCCGATTGCTTCCTAAAACATCATATACCGCTTTTAAATATAAAAAGCTAACACTTCTTTGGTAAATTGCATTTGCAGATGGATCTCGCATATCTAAAAAAGATAAAGCGCATGATTCTTTGATCGTTTCATTTAAACAAATATCTGTATTGTTCACGCGAGCTGACAAAATCCGGTATGGTGTTTCGCATTGAAATTTTTTAGCCAACGTTTCAATTTGTGTTCCAACAGCCGTATTAAATGTAAAAATTTTACTTCCTTGATTTAATTTTATTGTTAAATCGACATTCATGCTGCGCTCTCCCTTAAAATTTTTTATTTTAACATTATATTTTTGTAATTGTATTTTTTATTATATCATAATTTTAATTTCTATGGGAAAAATACAATTGAAAGGAGTGATTTCAAATGAGAAATTTAATTTTGGTTTTGGTCATTATTGGTGCCGTAAACTGGGGTCTCATTGGATTCTTCGGCTATGATTTAGTTGGAAGTATTTTCGGTGGTCAACTCGCACTTATTAGTAGAATCATTTTTGCTATTGTAGGGCTTGCCGGTATTTATGCTATTTCCTTCTTTTTCCGACCTAACAATAGAACGGTTGAATCCTAAAAAAAGATAAACTCCTAGACCAAAAAGTGATTTTCTATTATAGAAAATCACTTTTTTATTTACTTCTATGAATTATTTGGAAATTTTTTATTATACTCGTCAATACTCTTTAATGAAAGAAGGATTTAATATTAAAATTAATTATAATTATTCTATTTATTATTTCAAAGAAAATTAATTTATTGTTGAAAAATCAATTAATTATGGTATATAATTAATTCTATTTGAATGCATTGATAAGGAGTATTCATTATTATGGATTTTAAGTTAAAAATATCAACACCACGTTATCAGCAAATTGCAGCTGATATCGCAGCTAAAATTGTAGAAGGAAAATATGTTGTAGGTGATAAAATTTATGCCAGATCTGCTCTTGCAGCGCAATACAGTGTTTCATCTGAAACAGCCCGACGCGCGATCTGTGTTCTTTCGGATCTTGGAATTGCTGATTCCACAAAAGGCAGTGGTGTATTGATTAAATCTTACGAAAATGCAATTGCTTATGTGAAACAATTTAAAGATGTTCAAGATATTAATTCACTAAAGCAAGAACTCATAGAAAGTGCGGAACGTCAAAAAAAAGAAACGGAAATTTTCACACATTGTTTGGAATCCTTACTTGATAAAACGGATCGTTTTCGTTCTGTAAATCCTTTTATTCCATTTCAGTTAGAAATAACAAAGGAAACTCCTCACTTAAATGAGTCTATTAGTGAAATGAATTTTTGGCATCATACATCTGCCACAATAATTGCAATTAAACATAAAGAAGAATTACTTTTATCTCCTGGTCCTTACGCTATTTTAAATGAAAAAGATAAATTATATTTCGTTGGTGATGACGATTGTTTGGAACGAGTTAAAAAATTCTTATATCCTGATAAATAAAAAGTTCTTTTTCAAATGATTGATTTAAATTCAAAGTAGTAAAATACTATGTTAGAATATCCTCGTAGAAAAAATATATACATCGAAATGAAAAAGTAAGGTAGAACGATTATGCAAAAAAAGAATGTCTGCATCATATATACGGGTGGTACCATCGGTATGACGAAAACGAAAAACGGTTATGCACCTCAAGATGGTTATCTACCTTTGCTCTTATCGCAAATGTCAGAGCTCCAATCACCTAGGATGCCAAATTATACTTTGATTGAATTAAATCCACTTTTGGATTCTTCCAATATTGCTGTAAATGAGTGGAATCAAATTGCAAATACAATTGATCTGAATTATGAAAAATTTGATGGTTTTGTTGTTTTACACGGGACAGACACTATGGCTTATACTGCATCTGCTCTGTCATTTATGTTGGAAAACTTAAAAAAACCAGTCATTTTGACTGGTTCTCAGATACCCTTCTGCGAAGTTCGTAATGATGCAAAAGACAATTTGATTACAGCATTATTAATCGCCGCTGAGGAAAATATTCCCGAAGTTTGTTTATATTTTAGCGGAAAGCTTCTTCGAGGGAATCGTTCAACAAAAATGAGCGCCGATGAACTGATTGCTTTTGATAGTCCAAATTATCCGCCGCTTGCGCAAGCCGGGGTTCGTATACGTATCAGTAAAAATAATGTTTTGAAAAAAACATCAGAGCCTTTTTCCATGCAACTATTAAGCCCGTCTCCCATTGCTGTTTTAAAAATTTTCCCCGGTATCCAATTCGGTATTTTTGAGAACCTTGTAACAAAAGATCTCAAAGGTATTGTATTGGAAGCTTTTGGAGCCGGAAACATTCCAAACTATGATCACGCTTTTTTAAGAACCTTAGAAAAAGCGGCAGAGAATAATATAGTCATCGTAGTATGTACGCAATGCCTAAGGGGTTCTGCGCAAATTGGTGATTATGAAACAAGTGCAGCCCTTCAAAAAAACGGCGTTGTCAGTGCGTATGATATGACCGTAGAAGCAGCCGTAACCAAGCTGTATTACTTAATTAGCAAAGGATATTCGAAAATAGAAATCGAACGTAAAATGGAAGAAAACCTTCGTGGTGAGCTTACTGTTTGACATCTTAATTCTTAGCATTACCTTCATAGAGGAAAAGCGTTTCATCGTAACAAGCATATCTCGCTTTTCCTTGATTTTTTGCAAAGTATAATGCCTTATCCGCTTTTTCATATAACTCCATAAAGTCGGAACCTTGCTCAAATGCCATAGCAACTCCTATTGTACTATAGATTTCTAAAATACCCCCTTGACTCTCTCCCAAATTAATTTGTAAATTACATAAGCTGCGAACCTTATCTTCAATCTCTTTAAAATCTCCGATGTCTCTTAATAGTGCAACAAATTCGTCTCCTCCAAGTCGTCCTAAAACATCTGTTTTACGAAAAATTGCTTGCATTTTTGTTGCAATCTCATTTAAAGCTGCATCCCCTGCAATGTGACCATACTGATCGTTTGTCCCCTTAAAATCATCTAAATCAACAATAAGAAACGCATGGACAACGTCCTTTTTTTTAGTTGAAGCCAATATTTCACCAACCAGTCTCTCCGTTTCTGCACGGTTATATAATCCGGTTAAAGAATCTCTTCTTGCCTTGTCTTTTAACCGTAATGCCTCTTTTTTTTCCTTATCAATGTCCTTTACATAAGCAAATCCTTTGATTTCATTATTCTTTAAATCTCGAAATAGATGCATGGTACAATTTACCCAAACAACGGTTCCGTCTTCTTTTATCCTTCGATATTCCAATTCAACATTACTTTGTCCTTGGCTATAGATTTTTAAGAGATTACTTAAACAAAAAGTCTCATAAACATTGCTTCGGTCTTCCGAATAAACATTGTGATTTAATACATATTCCAGTGCACAAGAATAACGATTTGTCTTTGCCTTTTTTAAGCATTGATTCCAACAATCATTTCCATTGATGATCTGATCCTCTGCTAAATAAAATTCATAGTTTAATATGGATTTTGCACGGATTTCTTTACGATACTGCTCTTCTTGTACAAAACGAATTTCCGCCTCCTTTTGCTCCGTAACATTCGAAATGATTCCAATGGTACGGATTGGCTTGCCCTGTTCATCAAAGACATTGGTTAATGTAATCTTATCCCATCGATGCGTGTTATTACATAAATTGGACTTTACAACACAGGATGCCTTTGGGACACCCGCTGCAATGTCATAAAATATTTGACAAAACTCTTTTGCATAAGCAGCAGAAATAACACCGTTTTCCACCAAGCTTTCCGGCACATTTTCTATCACCATATCTACTCCATAATGTAAGACATTTGGATCACAGTGATACATCATTTTTTTCTTTAAATCATAATCAAATACGATATTATCGGTATGGTTTGCCGCAATGCGAAAACGTTCCTCACTAATTTTTAATGCCTTGCAAATATTCATCAATTGTTTTTTTGATTTATACATATGAGATAATAAAACCATAATTGTACCGACACATGCAAACATACATTTTCTTTTCGTTAATTTTGGATGGTAACTATATTTCATCTTCTACCTCCATCATGTTTAACCGTACTTTTTACTTACATGGAAAATCTATATTATTTATACAATCACTTCAAGTTCACTCCCATTCTGTTTTCCATATGCAGACTTCCCTCTCACTATAATTTTCTTATCAATGCATCGCTTTAATTCATCCACATGTGAAATAATTCCAATCAAACGATTTCCTTCTGTTAATTGAGCAAGTACTTGCATTGCCTGTTGAATGGAGTCCGAATCCAAAGAGCCAAAGCCTTCATCAATAAAAAGTGTATCCATCTGTATTCCACCAATTGAACTTTGTATCACATCGGATAATCCCAAAGCTAACGATAATGCCGCTTTAAAAGATTCTCCCCCCGAAAGTGATTTAACAGTACGAGCTTTTCCTGTATATGCATCCGCAACATCCAAATCCAATCCGCTTTGAGATTTTAAATCCATTGCACTTTCCCGTTTTTTTAACTGATATCTTCCATTTGTCATCAAACTAAATCGTTGATTTGCATGGTATAAAATCCAATCAAAATATGTTCCTTGTACAAAAGATTCAAATGCAATCTTTTGCTTTCCAGCTAAATTACCATTTGCAGTGTCGGAAAGTTCCTTAACCATTGCAAAACGATTTTGTTTTTTCTCTGTATCAATTTTAGATTGAATCATATTTTCTTTGGTCTTCAAATTTTGTGCAAGCCGAATAGTTACTTGTTCTTTTTTTCTTTTTATCTGCTGATCTTTTTCTTCAAGAATTTGCATTTGATTGAAATAATCTTCTACGGAAATTTTTTCTTTACCCTCAGTCTGCTTCATTAGCTGTCCTGTTAGCAATATACATTCCTTAACCTGTAGCTGATATTGCTCAACCTCTCTTTCTTCCTCTTGGATAAGAAGCTTATTTTGCTCTAGATTCGAACATTCTTCTTCGTCAATTCCACACCCGTCTAGAGTATCTAGGTATTCAATAAAGGACAACTGACAGTCATTTTCTATTTGTGGTAGAGCTCGATCTTTTTCAAGTAAAACCGCATTCACTTCATAGCATTCTTTCTCAATTTTTTGGTATTCGTTTTCTACGGTTTTAATTATTTCTTCCATTTCATTTTTTTTCTCTTCCAACGAATGTAATTCTTGTTTTGCAGTCTTAAGATCTTTGATTTCACCATGTTCTTGGATTGTCAGTAATTTTCCATCTAAGGCAGCCAGTTCCTCCTTATACTCCTGCAATTTCTGCTGTAACCTTGATTGATCCAATTCTTGCTGTAGTAGCATTGTTTCGACTCTTTCAAGATGCTTTTCCTCATTTTGAATTGTATCTAACTGATTACTTAAGGAGATAATTTCTTCTGCATTGTTGGTCAATTCATTTTTTGTTTCCTGTGCTTCCTGTATTACGCAAGTTTTTATTTCTTCAACTGATATAATTTTAATTTTTTCCTTAAAAATTTTATTATAATCAAAGATTATTTGTTTTTTCCATTGGTTTATTCTTTCTTTTTTTCCTGCTAATTGATTGCTGGCTTCTTGTAAATTTTTAATTTGTTGCGATATATTCTGTTTCAAATGATCAAGCATTTCCTTTGTAATGGCATTTTGGGAAGTCACCGCCTTGTTTGGATGTTCTTTCGATCCACAAACCGGACATGGCTTTCCATCTTGTAATGTTTGTGCTAAAACTCCAGCCTGCTCTCTTAAATAACGATGCTCTTCCTCTATGCATTTCGTTTGCAGTTCCGCTACCGACAGGTCAATCATTTCGTATTTTCGAGTCTCAAGTATGTAATTTTCTTCTTCAATATAAATATGATCTATTTGAGAAATAAGAGTTGATAAAGCATCCGACTTCTCTTTTAGTCTTTGTTCCTCTGTCCTCTTTTTTTCTAAGGAAATTGTACAGGAAAGGCGATTTTGTGCGATATCTCTCCGCAATTCTTTTTCGTTTTTTAATGTTTCATAGATTGCTTGGCTTTTTTTAATTTCCTCAATGAATCTTTTCTCTTCTTTACACAATCGGTCACGATCTTGTTTCAGCTTTTCGGCCAACTCATACTGAGGTAACCGTTCCTTGAGTGATGCAATTTCGCCTATATATTTATTTAATGAGTTCTTCATTTGTGTTACTTGAAGAAATGATTTTTCTTTTTCAGACTTTATCTCTTTTAAAGAGCTTAGCTTTTGATGTAGCTCTTCCTGCTGCAATCGTTCCCTTTCCAAGAATTCTTTGTTTTTTTGATAGATTTGTTTTAAGGGCAAAACCTTTTCGGATATTATCTTTAAAAGCAAAACACGCTGCTTCTTTTTTTCTATTTTGTCGTACTGTTCATCAAGCTGCTTTTTCTCTTTTAACGTATCGTCTAATTGTATAAATAATCGATTGCTTTCTTCTGCAATTGTTTTTTTTCTGGTCAGTTCTCTGAGCTCTATCGCATTCTGTTGAATCTTATTCTCCCAATCTTTCTCAATGGTACAATCTTCTTTTAACTGCTCCTCTAAAAGAGTAAGTATATCATCAACAAGATATTGATTTTTTTCTTCTTGCCATTTCGTAAAAATACTCTTCCGCTCGCTGTCTTCTTCCCAAAGGATTCCATCCGTGTATTGCAGCAATCTTTGTTCTGCTGCTTCCTTATCTTTTCTGCAAATGGATAATTCTTGTGTTAAATGCTGTTGAATGTTTAAAAAGAAATCCGTATGAAAAACCTTACGAAAAATATCGCTTCTTGTTTTACTATCTGCATTCAGGAGTTTTAGAAATTCACCTTGGGCAATCATTCCAATCTGAATCCACTGCTTATAATCTAATCCTAAAATTCCCTCAATTGCTTCATCTACCTCTTTTACTTTTGTAATTACTTTGCCAGACGGAAGGGAAAGCTCTGCCTCAACAGTCTGAGTTACAAATCCATTTCCTCGTTTTTTAGGTCGTTCATATTGAGGTGTACGAATTACTTTATATCTTTCATTCTTGTGAAAGAAAACAAATTCCACAAAGGTTTTTTCTTCATTAATAGCAAAATCACTACGTAATGTGTTTACCGTACGTGTACTTCCACTGACCATTCCAAAAAGTGCATAAGTTATGGCGTCAAAAATCGTAGTTTTTCCTGATCCGGTGTCCCCTGTAATTAAGAATAAGCCCCTCTCTCCTAATTGTTCAAACGGTATCTCTATCTTTCCGCCGTAAGGCCCATAAGCATTCATAACTAAGGTGATTGGCTTCATTATTGATCACCCCCTAACGTTTTTCTAAAAAGATCTTTCATTAATGTCCTCTGCTCCTCTGTCATCTCGCTCCCATTTTGTAAAAAGAAAAAATCTTCAAAGAGTGCCATTGGTTCTTTTTTTGTAAGAATCTCCGGCGATTCATTCCACTCCGGTTTCCATCCATTGTTTTTCCGATTTTCAAAGGTAAGCCGCATCACGTTAGGATATCGGCTCCGCAGCTTTCCTAAAGGATCTGCAATCGGTTCTTCGTCTGTAAGAATTACCGATAAATAATCCTCTGCATTTCCACAGTTGACAATCTCAGGCGTTATTAATTCTTCCAAAGGGCCTTTTATTTCTCGAAAATCGCGCTGAAACGGTAAAGGGATCAGTTGAATTTCTACCTCTCCTTTTTTTCCAAGTTCTATCATTGTAACGGATTTTTTATGATTCATTTCTGAAAAAGAATACTTTAGCACTGATCCGGCATAACGTGCTGTTTCTCTTCCAATCTTCTGTGCTCCATGTAAATGACCAAGTGCAACATAATCGAATTTAGAAAATAAGCTTGCATCAATTTGGTCAATCCCTCCCACGGAAAGAATTTCCGATTCACACCGTTCAGGTGCCTTTCCAGCGGCAGTTACAAACTGGTGCGCTAAAATGACATTTCGTTCCGATTCTATAATCTCTTCAGCTTCTAATATATAACGTACAGCTTCTTCATAATTTGTGATCTCTTTATCCAAAAAATACGGTCGTACCATAGAAGGCTTAATATAAGGCAAAAGATAAAAATGAACCGTACCAAATTCATCTTCCAAAGTTGCTTTCTGCAATCGTCCTTCAAAGGTACCTGCAATAAATATTCCTTGTTCTCTAAAAATACGACTTCCAAAATGTAATCGTTCAGGGGAATCATGATTACCGCTGATTAATAACACGACACTGGAAGTTTTTGAAAGCTCCGTTAAAAACTCATCAAAAAGCTCAACTGCTTCTGCAGAAGGAACCCCTTTATCATAAACATCCCCTGCTAACAGTATAGCGTTCGGCTTTTCTTTTTTTATTATCGCTATTATTTGGCGTAGTACTTCTTTTTGTTCCTGCAGCATCGAACACTCGAAAACACGTTTACCGATATGTAAATCCCCTATATGCAGTAGTTTCATAGCAGTCTTCCGAACCTTTCTATTACAATTTCTATTTCATTAATACCATTCTAAAATAACATTTGCTCCCTTCATTCTAAGACAACGATAAATATATCACAACTGCTTTCAATCCACTACGAAAAAAATAGGTTGTTTTTGTTCATTAATATAAAAATGGTTTTGCAAACTGGAAAATGCTACATGTTCAAGATTATAATTTTGTCCTACCCCTTCTAAAAACGCTTTTTCTACCTCATCCGGTGTAAGACCTATTTTGTCTAAATATTCTTTGGAATTTAAAATTTTTTCCTGTGTTTCATCATAATAATAGCTTCGAACAGAAGATTCTCTTCCCAGATCCTGTTCTGAATGAATTTCAGTGATAATACTAATTGCACATATCTGTTTCATTCGAACTACTTTATAAGAAATATCAATCTGAGGATATTGCCATCCGCCTAAAATTTCATTGGCATTACCCGCATTTAACTCATAGAATTCCATAAATTCATCTCGAATTATCTCGTTTAATGTTTTAATTGTATCCCCAGATGATTCTATTTTGGGAATCACGACATCTATTTTGTAAATACCAGGTAAATCTTCGTGACGTTCATATTCTACAACAACGTTCAGGGCATCACCGCCATTTGATATGGCAAAGGGCCTTTGTAATTGGCAAGATGAAAGTAATATTCCTGCGAAAATGATACCAATACAAAGGATGACTGCTCCAAATTGCTTTATGTAACCTTGAACTACTTTTTTTATAAAACCTATCATCCTACACAATCCCCCCCTTTCATTTTACGATATCTTGTCCTATTTTAAAACCTAACTTTCTTCGACCAATTCTTGTATATGTTGCTTTTTCTTGACAACGAATAAGGAAAAAGGTATTGTAAAAACAGAATTATTTTTCAATAATATTGATTTGA
This sequence comes from Anaerovorax sp., assembly GCA_034927775.1. GTDB lineage: Bacteria > Bacillota > Clostridia > Peptostreptococcales > Anaerovoracaceae > IOR16. Next base: position 10,931 of record JAYFPL010000112.1, read on the forward strand.
AAGGGGAATATTATGATTGTAACTACAACACCAAGCGTTGAAGGGAAAAAAATTACACAGTATAAGGGAATTGTTTTTGGAGAAGTTGTTTCTGGTGTAAATCTATTAAAAGATTTTGCCGCTGGTTTGTCCAATATTTTTGGAGGGCGCTCCGGAAGCTACGAAGATGAATTGATTAATGCAAGATTGAATGCCCTTAAGGAAATGGAACATCGAGCTTTGGAATTAGGTGCCAATGCAATTGTAGGCGTAGACATTGATTATGAGGTTTTAGGATCCGACAACGGAATGCTTATGGTGACAGCTTCCGGAACAGCCGTTATTTGTGAATAATCAAATTCATTTCGGCTTAATTGAAAGAAAACAATCACTCATTGTAAAAATGAAATAAATTATTATGAAAACCGTAAAAGAAACTTTTGCGGTTTTTATGTTAACCTCATTCTGTTTTCGACTGCAGTACTTCCTGTTTTTTTACATCATAAAAATAATGCCTTACGATTGTAAGTGGTTCATATGCATAAATAGAAGATACCTTCGTAGTAATTGCAATGTCATAAACTTTATTTTTTCTTTTCACTTGATAAAATACTTCTATTGTCGGATTTATCCATCCACTAAATGCCTCTGCTACGTTTTCCTCATTTCGATCAAATAAATAATAAAAATCTGCAGCGATTTCTGCACTTATATCAGTTGTATTTTTTAAATCTGAAATAATTTGAGGAAGCAATGCATCGATTTTATATGCTCCTGAAATTTCTTCATGAATTTCTAGTCCATCGACCACTTCAAATTTTCCATTCCCCTTAAATAGCCCCTGATCTACCTTTGGTTCAATCATATAAAGCATCGCACCGGCAAGAAATCCCAAAAATATAAGACATGCCAATCCTCTTAGCTGATCTTGATTTACTTGTTTCTTTGATCGGTATCTTCGGACCACGTTTCTTTTTATCCTAATATTCATAAACTTTCCCTCCCATACAATGTATGCAAAGGCTGTCCGATAAATTTTGATTATTATTAAAATAGTTGTTGCATTTTTTGACGAAATACGTTATATTATTAAAGGTACGCTACCGAGTACAAAAATGATAGAAAAAAGCGAAAAGCACTATGGAGGATTGACCGAGTGGCTAAGGAGCTCGCCTGGAAAGCGAGTAAGGTGTAACAGCCCCGTGGGTTCGAGTCCCATGTCCTCCGCCAAAACAAAAAACCGTTTATCGACTTATTGGTCGTAAGCGGTTTTTTACTTATTTTTTTATTATGTTCCATTGACTACTTTGATCTTTTTTAACTTCAATGTGAGAAATAGGGTAAAAAATTATTTTAAAACATATTTATTGCCGAATGTTTTCTTTTCTAGAATGCCATTTAATCCCTTTGTACTCTTAATTGAATACTTCTCACCTTTTGAGAAAATACCTGAAATATCTTCAAGTTCAAAATTTTCTCCAAAAATTCCTGTTGTCTTTAATTTTCCAGTAATAGTGGTCTTTAATTCACCTAGATCTTCATCAGAAAATGTTGACTCTCGATAAAGATGTACTTTTGCTCCGATCGTTTTAAAATAAAATTCCATATGCTACCCCCTATATGTTTTCTTTGATCATACTCCAAATATTTTAAATATTCAAGTATATTCAATAAATAGAAAAACTTTATAAGTATAAGCTTTACTATTTTAATAATTTCTTTTTTCTTGGTTATCCTAATTTTGAGGTGATAAAAATGGATTTGAAAAACCGATCTATCTTGGATGGAGATATCGATAAACCCATTCCAGAGGACGTCTATCCGGTGATTGACACCGATCTTGCACGGGACAACATTGAAAATGATATTCCCGAATCCGATCTGCAAGACCTATGATTTCGCGCCGCCTATTCGGGCGGCCTACTTTTTCAGCAGTTTAAACACCCATTCAAAGGTTATTTGAAACATGGAGGATGGTCTATAAATTAAACAATGAAAAACTGTGTATCAATATACTCTTTCAAAAGAAAGTAGACGTGAAAATAACGTCTATTTTCTTTTTTTGTTTAGATACAAGACGAGAGCCAATGAATCTTCAAAATCCTCGTAACATATTTCATAGTTTATTAATACTATATAGAGACCAAAGGAGGTCTAATTATATGTGTTGTAATTCAAATAATAATGTCCTTGGGGTAACGAATAATGAATGCAGTAATGGTAATGTATTAGGAACTACTACTAATAACCTTTGTAGCAATAACAATAATGTATTGGGGACTACTACTAATAATAACCGCCGTTGCTGTAGATGTTGCTGTTGCTGCTGTTGTTGCCGATGTTGCTGTAGATGCCGTTAAAATTAAATAATTATGCGTCTGCCTAAAAGGTAGACGCTTTTTTTATAAACGGATATCCTTCGTTAGCAAAAAATAAAATAGACGCCGCAACAGCGTCTATTTATTCTTTATTATGCGGGGGACTATCACTGGTTAAATTCAATGTATTCTTGGAGCTTTCGAGCATGTTCTGCTTCCGTCAAAGCATATTGACGAAAGAATTCTTTCATTTCATTATTATTCATTTCATCTGAGAAGTGCATAAAGTCACGTACCCTCTCCTGGGTATCCAATAAAGTTTTCTTTAAACGATCTTGAGTATTTATTTCCATCTGCTTACCTCCAATATAGAACTCTTACGCTTGTAAGTATTCCCAATTTGAGTTGTTTCTATTCTACACTCATAAAAGTATCCCCTTTATTCATTTCTGATAAAATATAAATGAACATTACTATTTACATAATAATAATTATAAGATGGTAATTATCTCTCCTTCGTAATCATCACCAAATGGAGGAATCAATAAATACACATTTTTAGCAGAATATTTAATTGCTCTTAAATCATTTGCAAGTTCTTCTATTTTATTAAAAAAATATTTTCTTAAAGTATGATTCTTTGATGTAAAAAGAATATCACAAAATTTAAAAAAAATGACAATTGTAACATCTGTATAATTACTCTTACTTTTTTCAATAGCTGTAGTTACAATAATTTGTCTTATTTCTTCCCAGCTCTGATTGATATCGCATACAATGGGTTTCGTATATTCGATATCGTCTAAATCTAAAGTATCCTTTTTTCCATTCTTTCCTTCTCTTGGTGCAGAAATCTCAATTTTTTCAAGCCCTCCATCCGGAAACAAAACTTCTCCATTATATTTTATTTTTTGCGACTGCATCAGTCTACCAACATAACGACATTTTACATCATGCCTGCTATACACAATATCTGCATAATGTAATAATGGAAAATATTCTTCAAACAATTCTTTATAAGCAGATCTTTTATCTTTTAATCTGGCTTCTTTTACAAATTTATCGTCATTTTCTATGAATTCATATATCATTTTGTAAAAACATTTCATTTCTTCAATGGTTCTAAATTTCTCTAATTCTTCTATTTCAAGCATATAAAATTCTCCTTTAAGTCATTTGAAATTAAAACAGAACTTTTTCCTATTTCAAACTTTTATAACCAATACTTCTTCTTTTCCCAATTTTAACCTTTAATAAATTTAACATTAATCTTTGAAATTGTCTATTTTTCAAATGCTCATTTCTCTATCAGATTCTCACAATTTTATCACAAAATCCAGTAATTTTTATGGTATAATAAAATCTACTAATTTTTTATAAGGGAGAATCGGATGCAAGGCTATGTCGTTGCGGAAAAAGCAGAACTTAAAATGTACGAATATGAAATTTACAGTGCCTACTATTGTGGAATCTGTAAATCCATTGGACGACGCTACGGACAGATTCCAAGGCTTGCTTTAGATTATGATGCAGTTTTTCTTGCCTTGCTTCTATCTGCAATCGTTGATGAAGAACTGACGATTCAAAAAGAACATTGTCTTGTTCACCCTATGAAAAAAAAGAATATTATGCGTAAAAGTACGGCCATTGACTATGCAGCCGATGCGATGCTGCTTTTGGCATATTATAAATTAAAAGATGATTATTCTGATGAAGGAAATCTCTTTGCAGGTTTGGGACAAGTTATAGCAAAACCTTTGCTTCATAATCTTTTTCAATCAGAATCAAAACGCTGCCAAAAAATCGAAACACTTTTAACACAACTTTCCGGCCTAGAAAAGCAAAATTGTTCGAATTACGATCAAGCAGCAGAACCATTTGCAAAGTTAATGGAAAATATTTTTTCTGAAAACAAGCTGGTAATAAAAGAATCCGACCGTTTGATTCTTAAGCAAATTGGGTATCATCTCGGAAAATGGATTTATCTCATTGACGCCTTTGATGACTTAGAAAAAGATGAAAAAAACAATACCTACAATCCTCTTTTTCTTCGATTCTCTTATGAAAAAAAGAATGAGAATTTATTAGAATTTAAAAACCGTATTAGCAAACAAGTGGAATTTAATTTATTGCAATATTTATCAAAAATCAGTAAAGCCTTTGCACTTTTAGAAATCAAAAAAAACAAAGGAATATTGGAAAATATAATATATTTGGGTTTGCTTCGTCAAACGGATAAAGTGTTGCAGAAAGGAAATAACAATCATGAAGAACCCCTATGAAGTACTAGGCGTACATCAAAACGCCTCTCAAGATGAAATTAGAGCTGCATACAAGGAACTCGTGAAAAAATATCATCCGGATCGATATCAAAATAATCCTTTAGCTGATTTAGCACAAGAAAAGCTTCAAGAAGTCAACGAAGCTTATGATGCTTTAACAAAAAATGGAAATAGTTATAGCAATTATAATAACAATGCTTCTTACCAAAGTACAGGAACTCATCAAAACCGCCCAACACAAGAGTTTATGGAGATTCGGCGGTACCTTGATTTAGGAAATTTATCAGCAGCAGAACAAATGCTTGCTCAAAATCCAAATCGGAATGCCGAGTGGTTTTTTTTAAGCGGGATTCTTTCCTATCGCAAAGGATGGTATGACGATGCTTCATCAAAAATTCAAACTGCTGTATCCATGGATCCGGGTAATTTTGAATACCAACGTGCACTGAATTCAATAATGAATTCTGGACAGGCTTACCGAAACGTTTCTTATGGCAAAGGTTACAACAGCAATGATGATTTACTTTGCAAATTATTTCAATGTTACGTCTGTACCGACTGTCTCTGTCCTTGTTTTTAATAAAATATTAAATAGATTAAATTTTTAATAGTAATGTCATAAAAAGCAAACTTTTCTTTTTAAGTTTGTTTTTTATTTTACTTTTTTTGATATTTTTTTGTATTTTTCCTCTTGCGTTTTTATTTATTCGGTGGTATCATATTTCAAGTTTGAGTTAATGAGAGAAAAAAGGAGACCAACTATGAATAGTCAATAGAAAAATCTAAAAATTTTAAAGTAGTTTTGAACTAAAAAAGTGTACAGAAAATAAAGCATCAAAGAGGTGCTTTCTAAAAATTAAATATAGTTGATAGGTAAACTAGGTTAAA
>JAYFPL010000217.1:0-16382 GCA_034927775.1 Anaerovorax sp.
TGTATTATTACATTTCATTCGTTGGAAGATCGCATCGTAAAAGAACGATTCAATCAAAGATTGAATCCTTGTACCTGTCCTAAAGAGTTCCCCATGTGTGTATGTGGGAAAAAAACAGATGTAAAGAAGGTGAGTGGGAAACCAATCATTCCTTCAGAGCAAGAATTAACTTTAAATCCTAGGGCTCGAAGTGCAAAACTAAGAGTAATTGAAAAGTGGGAGAGATAAGATGATAGCAGCAGAAAAATGGTATGAATATCAAAAAGACTATCAAAAATATGGTTTAGATATGAAACCCAAGAAAAAAAGAGCTCCAAAAGAAAACAAAAAAAAATCTGCAATGGCTATGACGTTACGGGAAAAATCTCAGATAATGATATTGACCGTAATTGTTTCCATATTATCTGTAGGTCTTATTGCTAGTACGGCTTACTCTGCAAAAATTAAATATAACATTAATAATTTGGTGAAGCAGTCTGCAGTAATTGAGGGCGAAATTGAAAATTTAAATGTAAAAATTAAAAGCCAATCTAATATACAAATTATAGAGGAAAAGGCTAAAACCCAATTAGGAATGGTTTATCCTACCGTTGATCAGTATGTTTATATTAGCCAAGAGGAAATTCCGATGAAGGATTTTGCATTGGCATTAAAGCAAGAGGCATACAATTAAATGGTGTTTTGTATAATAGAATTAGGTAGGAGACCATGAAAATAATTTCATAGAGTGGATGCAGAACCGGATAATTTCATACAACAAGAAAAATCCGGTTTTTTTATCGTATAGGGGACATGGTACCGATTATAGAACGAAGCAACCTTTTCTATGTAGGAGGACTAAAATGATTGTGACAAATAATAAAAATAGAAAGAGATTGATTTTTATTTTCGCGTGCACTTGTTTTATTTGTACTTTATTGATATTTCGAGTAGGTTGGATTCAAGTGGTAGCGAGTGAACGTTATGCAAAAATGGCGGTTGAGCAGCAGACGAATGATGTGCCGATTCCTGCAAAACGAGGTGTAATTTTAGATCGTTATGGAAAAGAATTAGCAATCAGTGCTGTGACAAATACCATCTGGGTACGACCTAAAGATGTCACTGCATCAGCGAAAACAAAGGAAGAAAAAGAACTTAAAATTGACAAAACAGCCAAAACGTTATCGGAAATTTTAAGCCTAGATGAAGCCTCTGTGAGAGAAACCATTACAAAAAATAAATTACTTGTTCGAGTTGCAAAATATGTAGATAAAGAAAAAGCAGATCAAATACGAAATGCAAAGCTTTCAGGAATTTCCATTGCAGAGGACGTAAAACGGTACTATCCATTAGGTTCCTTTGCTTCTCATATTCTTGGAAGTACGACGGATGACAATCGAGGACTTTCAGGAGTTGAGCTGAAGTATGACAAATATCTAAGCGGTGTTCCCGGAAGATGGATTAAAGATACGGATTTAAAAGGTGATGGATTGTCCTATGGAATGGAAAAATATTTTCAGGCAGAAGACGGCTTGAATGTTGTATTAACTATTGATGAAGTCATCCAGCACTATGTAGAAAAAGCATTGGATCAAGTCCAAGCGGATACACAAGCTACACAAGTATGGTGCATTGTAATGGACCCCAAAACCGGAGAAATATTAGCGATGGCGATGTCTCCGGATTATGATCCAAATAATGCAAGAGTACCTCTCGACCCTCAGCAAGCAGCTTATGTCGAGAGCCTTTCGGATGCAGAAAAACAGATATACTGGAATCAGATGTGGAGAAATCCAATGATTAGTGATACGTATGATCCTGGTTCTACATTTAAGCTGATTACCACTTCAATTGCATTGGAGGAAAGAGTTACTTCTCCAACGGATAAGTTTGTTTGTAAATATTATTATGAGGTTGCGGGAACCATGCTTCATTGTTGGAGAAAAGGGCAACCGCATGGAGAAGAAACCTTAGCTGAGGCAGTACAAAATTCCTGCAATCCAGTTTTTATTCAGTTGGCTCAAAGAGTAGGTTTGGATAAATATTATGAATACTTGGATTTGTTTGGACTTACAGAAAAGACAGGAATTGATTATCCCGGTGAAGGCAACAATATTCTACAGAAGAAGGAAACTGCCGGTCCGGTTGGTCTTGCAACCATGTCTTATGGGCAAGGAATTGCAGTTACACCGATCAGTCTGATTACGGCTATTTCTGCAATTGGAAACGACGGAAAATTAATGGAGCCTCATTTAGTAAAGGAAATGCGGGATTCCGATGGAAATGTTGTACAAAAAATAGAACCAAAGGTTGTACGACAAGTCATTTCTAAGCAGACTGCAGAAGAAATGCGAACCATTATGGAGTCGGTTGTAGCCGTTGGAAGTGGTGGAAATGCAAAAATTTCAGGGTATCGAATCGGCGGAAAGACAGGTACAGCAAATAAAGTTATTAATGGAAAGTACAGTGATAATCTGGTTTGTTCATCTTTTGTAGGGATGGCTCCAATGGAAGATCCTCAGCTGGCCATTTTACTGGTTGTAGATGAGCCGCAGGGTGTTCATTACGGAAGCCAGACGGCGGCACCTGGAGTAAAGGCGATTTTAGAAGAGACACTTCGTTATCTGAATATTGCGCCGCAATATAGTGAAGAAGAACAGAAAGAAATTGACAGTCAAATGACCGTTGTCCCAAATGTTACCGGAGCAAATTTCAGTGAAGCAATTGGTGTACTTGGAGGAAAGTCATTACAGTATACTGTTTCACCGGCAAGGGCCACCAATGATGATTTTGCAGTAGTAGATCAATATCCAAAAGCGGGAGAAAAAGTACCGCTGAATACAAATGTATATTTATATTCCCAATAAGTGAAGTAAGGAGCATGGCATGAAACTTTTAGACCTGTTATACGAAACGGGGATAAAGTGTCCAATGGATATGCAAGATACAGAAATTACTGGAATCTCTATTGATTCCCGTAAAGTGAAAAAAGGCAACTTATTTGTTTGCATGAAGGGTTACCAAACAGATGGGCATATATATGCTATAGAAGCAGCATTTCATGGCGCAGCCGCTGTTGTAACACAAGATAAATTCATTGTGGAATTAAAGGGTATACCAGTTTTAGAAACGACAGATACAAGAAAAGCACTTTCGCAAATTGCAAAAAATTTCTATGGAGATCCATCCAAACAAATGACTGTTTTTGCAATTACCGGGACAAATGGAAAAACGACGACAACCTATATGCTTAAAGCAATCTTGGAAGAAACAGATCATCTTTGTGGAGTGATTGGCACCGTTGGTTATCGATTTGGGGATAAAGAATATGAATCAGCTAGAACTACACCAGAATCCTTCGAACTACAACGTATGTTTTGTGAAATGCAGCAGGAAGGAATTAAACATTGTGCGATGGAAGTTTCATCCCATGGATTGGCATTGCATCGAGTGGATGATGTTTGGTTTTCTTACACCGCATTTACGAATTTAACTCAGGATCATATGGATTTTCATAGTTCTGAGGAGGATTATTATCAGGCAAAAAAAACATTGTTTCATATTGGAAACAGTGTGAGTACAGTCAATATAGATGATGCATATGGAAATCGTTTGTATGAAGAGTTAAAAGATGAGGGAAAAGAAGTATATAGTTACTCTTTGCATGATTCAAATGCTGATTTTTATGGAGAAATGATATCAAATGATATTAATGGGTGTAGTATGTTATTTTTCCATCATGGAGAAAACCTTGGAAAACTAACCTTAAAAACACCTGGATTATTTACTTTATATAATACTTTGTGTGCAAGTAGTTTGGCGATACTTAGCGGAATAACCTTTCCTTTTGTACAATCTGCGTTGCTTAAACTGGAAGGAGTACCTGGAAGATTTGAACTTGTACCAAATGAAAAAGGTATTGCAGCCATTGTGGATTATGCCCACACACCGGAAGCACTTCGTATGGTATTAAAGACTGCAAAAGATTTTACAAGGGGCAGATTAATTTGCGTCTTTGGTTGTGGCGGTGACCGTGATAAAAGCAAACGTCCTATTATGGGTGAAATTGCTGGTATTTTTAGCGATTTTTGTGTAATAACCAGTGATAATCCACGGACAGAAGACCAAAAATGTATTTCAGAAGAGATTGAAAAAGGTCTTTTTAATACAGGTTGCAGGTATGTAATCATAGAAAATCGAATGGATGCCATTAAAAAGGCAGTTAGCATTTATGAAAGTGGAGACGTTATTGTAATAGCAGGAAAAGGACATGAATGTTACCAAATCATCGGCAGTGCTAAAAATTATTTTAATGATAAAGAAATAGCACAACGTATTATACAAGAACTATAAACTGAAATTAGATAATATAGAAACGAATTTATTTAGTAAACGAAAGGAAGGTTAAAGTACCTTATGAAAAAAATCACTGTTTTAGAGATACAAAATGCAACAAAGGGTGTATTGATCTGCGGCAAACAGGATACTATGATTGAAGGAATTGCAATTGATTCCAGAGAGGTTGCTTCACAGGATGCATTCTTTGCTATTGTAGGAGAAGAACAGGATGGACATATTTATGCGAGAAAAGCTGCGGAAAAAGGATGCCGTGCTATCGTTGTTCATAATAAGCAGATCGCAGATGAAATAAAAGAAATTCGGTCGGATATTGCAATTCTTTTGGTAAAGGACACCACAAGAGCTTTGCAGGATTTAGCAGAATGGTATTTATCTTTGTTCCCAATTAAAAAAATTGGTGTTACCGGAAGCACTGGAAAGACAACGACAAAGGAAATGCTTTATGCTGTAATTTCACAAAAATATAAGACACTTCGTAATTTAGGGAATTTCAATAATCATATCGGCTTACCTTTAACTATTTTTCATCTGAATGATGACATAGAGGTGGGTATTTTTGAAATGGGTATGAGCGAGTTTGGTGAGATTCATCGGCTTGCAGATATTGTCAGACCAGATTATGCGGTAATTACTAATGTAGGAACCTCTCATATTGAATATCTGAAAACAAGAGAAAATATTTTAAAGGCAAAGATGGAAATAACTGATTTTTTCCAAAAAGAAGATCAACTCTTTGTCAATGAAGACAATGATATGCTTTCGAAAGAAGTCCTTTTACAGTGCATACAAGAAAAGAAAAAGGAAGATGATTCATATTGTGAAGACTTTCAAATTATCACGGCTGGGGAAAGCAAAGAGGAAGATTTTCAATTAAGCAATCGCAAAGATTTGGGTGAAAATGGAATTGAGTTCACTATTACAAATGATAGCATGACTCAGGATTTCTTCTTGCCTTTACTTGGTAATCATAATGGTTTGAATGCTATGTTGGCTGTAGCCGTTGGAATGTCACTGGGTATTTCTTTAAAAGAGGCAGCACAAGGTCTGGCAAATATTGAGAGTACTAATCGTCGTTTAAACATAGAAGAGATAAATGGTATAAAGTTAATAGACGATACGTATAATGCAAGTCCTGATTCTATGAAGGCTGCAATTGACGTACTTATGAGCATTTCAGGAACGCGAAAAATTGCGATTCTTGCCGACATTTTAGAGATGGGTGATGTTGCAGAGGAATATCATTATCAGGTTGGGGAATATGCTTCCCATAAAGAAGTAGATGTGGTAATATCAGTAGGGAAAAATGCAAAATTTATTGCAGAGGGTGCAAAGGCAGCCTCAAAAAATACAACGGTCATCTATCATGAAGAAAAAGAAACACTTATAAATAAGCTGAAAGAATTTTTAAAACCGGGTGATGTGGTTTTAGTAAAAGGCTCAAATGGAATGAGAATGACGGAGATCGTAAAAAAAGTAAGGAGCTTATAAATGGAATATATACAGATATGGATAAAACTTGCGGTTGCCTTTCTCATTGCTGTTATTGGTACACCGTTATTTATCCCGATTTTAAAAAGAATTAAAGCAGGACAGAGCATCCGAGAAGAAGGGCCGCAGTCTCATATGGTAAAAACAGGAACACCGACCATGGGTGGAATTGTTATCATTTTTGCGGTATTGATTACCTGTTTCAGTTCCGGTATTTTGAACACAGATATGTGGATTTTATTGGGTTCATTTGTTGCCTTTGGATTAATTGGTTTTATTGATGATTTTGTTAAGGTTGCTCTGAAACGTAATTTGGGTTTGACGGCATTACAAAAATTATTACTTCAAGTGGCTATTGCGGTTGGATTAGCCACATATCAATCCAGTGTTTCCATATATGGAACAACCGTATTTATTCCGTTTATAAATGAATATTGGGATTTTGGTATTTTCTACATACCTTTTATTGCATTTGTCGTTGTGGCCATGGTAAACAGTGTTAATCTTACAGATGGGTTAGATGGGCTAGCCTCTGGTGTAACTAGTATTGTTGCAGTATTTTTTGCTCTTGTAGGAATGAATTTCTTTGGTATGAGTGCTGCAACTGTATTTTGTGCGGCACTTGCCGGGGGCTGTCTAGGATTTTTAATGTATAACAAATATCCGGCTAAGCTTTTCATGGGCGATACCGGTTCTCTGGCTTTAGGCGGTGGTCTTGCAGCGGCAGCCATTTTAATGAATATTGAATTGATTTTGCCGATTGCAGGAGGTGTATACGTTGCAGAAGCATTATCTGTCATTATACAGGTATCCAGCTATAAGCTAAGAAATGGAAAACGAGTATTTCGTATGGCACCATTACACCATCATTTTGAACTTGGTGGCTGGAAGGAGACAAAGGTTGTTGTTGTCTTTTGGATGGTTACCCTGCTATTGTGTATCTTAAGTTTAAAAGTTTTTGATTCGAAAGTATTTTAATATTGTACGATACGAAGGAAGAGGGGAAAAAGAATGAATCAAGTAAAAAAATATTTAGTAGTCGGTCTTGGTAAATCTGGGGTATCGGCAGCAGAAGCCTTACTTCGTTATGGCGCAGAAGTCGCGGTATATGATAAAAAAACACAAGAGGAAATGGAAGTTCAGCTTGTTAATTATTTGAAGGCGCAAAATGTTGTATGTTATTTAGGAACCGATCCTTCGGAATTGGATTCCTTTGATGCGATTGTTGTTAGCCCAGGAGTACCTTTGGATTTGCCTTTTATTCAAAAAGCAAAGAACCTTGGCGTGGAAATCATCGGTGAATTAGAACTTGCTTATCGATTAGGAAAAGGAAATTATATTGCAATTACAGGGACTAACGGTAAAACAACTACGACTACGTTGGTCGGAGAAATCTTTAAAAATGCTAGAAGAAAGACAGCAGTGGTTGGAAACATTGGAATTGCAGTCACATCTACAGCACTTACTGCACAGGAAGATTCTTGGTTGGTAACAGAGTGCAGCAGTTTTCAGTTAGAAACGACAGAAAAATTTCATCCAATTGTATGTGCACTTCTAAACATTACACCAGATCATTTAGATCGTCATAAAACATTAGAAAACTATGCAAAAGCAAAAGCAAAAATTTTTAAAAATCAAACAGAAAATGATTTTTTTGTTGTAAATTATGATGATGCCGCATCTTATGAATTAATACAAGATTGCAAAAGTACGGTAGTTCCGTTCAGTCGCAAATCATCTTTAGATTTGGGTGTATTTGTGAAGGACGGAAGGATTGTAATAAAAAATCAGAACCATGAAATAATTGATATTTGTGGAATCGAAGAGCTTGTAATACCTGGGGAGCATAACTTGGAAAATGCATTGGCCGCTTGTGGTGTTAGCTATTTTTGTGGTATTTCTGCGGATATCATTGCAAAAACGTTGCGAGAATTTCAAGGAGTGGAGCATCGATTGGAATTCTGTAGTGAGATTGGCGGAATTCGTTTTGTAAATGATTCGAAAGGTACGAATCCAGATGCTTCCATTAAAGCAATTGAAGCAATTAAGGGGAATATCATTTTAATTGCGGGTGGTTATGATAAAAACTCAAAGTATGAAGAATTTATACGTGCTTTTCATGGAAAAGTAAAGGCTTTGGTTTTATTAGGTGCTACGGCCCCTAAAATAAGAGAAACGGCAGAACGTCTGGGATATCAAACAATCTTTGATGAAAAAGATATGGGTGAATGCGTAAAGAGAAGCTTTTCCTTGGCTGAGCCTGGTGACACGGTGCTGCTTTCTCCAGCCTGTGCAAGTTGGGATATGTATAGCAGCTATGAGCAAAGAGGAAGACATTTCAAAAGCTGCGTTCAAGAATTGGAGAGATAAATGGCAAAAAAACAAAGAGAAAATGAGAAAATCAAAATGAAAACCGGAGATTTTGTATTGACCATACTTATGATGGGACTCGTTTTGTTTGGTATCATTATGGTATTTAGCGCCAGCTATTATGTTGCCATCAGTGATTTTGGTAATCCTTACTTTTACCTTATTCGTGATGCAATATGGGCATTTTTGGGAACCATTCTTTTTGTTTTTTGCAGGTTGTTTCCTTATAAATATTATAAAAAAATGGCATTCCCTTTGATGATTATTAGTTTTGTATTATTATTGCTTCTGTTTACGCCTTTGGGCAAAGATGTAAACGGTGCAACACGCTGGATTAGATTAGGAAGTGACAGCTTAACCATTATGCCAGGAGAAATTGCTAAAATCTGTGCTATTTTATTTGTTGCAAAGTATTTAAGCGATAAGCCAAAGAGGATTTTATCCTTTACAGAAGGGATATTGCCGTTAATGGTACTTTGCGGAGCTTATTTCGGTTTGATTCTAAAACAACCTAACATGTCGACTGCCATTACGGTTGCAGCCATTATTGTTGGAATGATGTTTGTAGCTGGGTTAAATCTAAAATATCTTTTTGCAATTGGTATTGCCGGTTGTGGAGGAATTGTAGCGTTAATTTTGGCAGAACCTTACCGAATGAAACGAATGTTCAGTTTCATTGATCCATTTCAAGATCCATTAGGTACGGGATGGCAGGTTACACAATCTTTACTGGCTTTGGGGTCAGGCGGATTGTTCGGAGTCGGTCTGGGTAAGAGTATTCAAAAAACATTATATCTTCCAGAACCTCAAAATGACTTTATTTTTGCCATCATTGGCGAGGAACTTGGATATATCGGCTGTTTGATTTTAATTACTGTTTACATTATATTGATTTGGAGATGCGCACATATTTCACTGAATGCACCTGATTTATTTGGTATGCTTATTGCTTCGGGAATTACAATTATGTTAGCGGTACAAGTGATTTTAAACATTGCTGTTGTAACATCTTCGATGCCGCCGACTGGTATTATTTTACCTTTTGTAAGCTTTGGAGGAAATGCATTATTGTTATTTATGGGTTCGATGGGAATTATGTTAAACATATCAAAGCATTCTGCGAAATAAGGAGGAATTCATGAGAGTTATCATGACCGGCGGTGGAACCGGAGGACATATTTACCCTGCAATTGCAATTGCAGACAAAATAAAAAGAAGAAATCCCGATGCTGAGATTATTTTTGTAGGTACACGTCATGGAATGGAGAAAGAGCTTGTTCCAAAGAACGGATATGAAATACAATTCATTACAGTTAGTGGTTTTCATAGAAAAAAGATTTGGAAAAATGTCAAAACCATCATGGACTTTGCAAAAGGAAACCGAGAGGCAAAGCAGATATTAAAGGAGTTTAAACCAGATATCGTTATAGGTACGGGAGGTTATGTATGTGGACCTCTTGTGCGAGCTGCTCATAAATATGGAATTAAAACTTATATTCACGAGCAAAATGCGTTTCCTGGCGTTACAAATAAATTATTGGAAAACTATGTGGACAAGGTTTTTATAAGTTTTCCTGAGGCGCAGGCACATTTTAAAAAAAAGCAGAAATTAGTGGTGACTGGTAATCCGATTCGAAAAAGCTTTTTAACCAGCTCTATGCAAAATTTTCGTGATCAGCTTAATATTGCAGATCGTGAGTTTGTAATTTTATGCTTTGGAGGCAGCTTGGGTGCCGGAAAAATAAATACTGTAATGGTAAAGGTGGCAGAGCAATTAAGTAAAATACCCGATGTTAAATTATTCTTTATTACTGGGAAAATACATTATAAATCCATTGAGGAACAATTACAAAATCTAAATATAAATGGAAAACAAATTAAATTATTGCCTTATGTAGATAATATGCATGAATACTTATCTGCGGCAGATCTTGTCATTAGTCGATCCGGTGCATTAACGGTATCGGAAATCACAGCTTGTGGAAAAGCTTCAATTTTGATTCCTTCCCCAAATGTTACCGGAAATCATCAATACTTTAATGCGAAGGTGCCGGCGGACAAGGGCGGTGCTGTCTTAATTGAAGAAAAAGATTTAACTGAGGAAAAGTTAATGGATACAATTCTTCGATTAAAAAATAATAAGGAAGTTTTAAATACAATGGGAAAGGCCAGTGCTTCAGTCGGTCGTTTTGATGCTGTTGACATTATTTATGAGAATTTAGAATTTTGATTGAAAATGTACGACCTGTACTGTAACACAATTTGCAGAATTTCATAGTATAGCTTATAGGTATCTTAATAAGAACTATGACTTTCTGCGGAGGTGTTTTTTTTTGGACAGTTATCATATAATTGGTGGAAACCGTATTTTTGGAAGCCATAAACTAACCGGAGCAAAAAATGGGGTTCTGCCCATATTAGCAGCATCGCTGGTAACTGGAGATGTATGTACCATTCATAATTGCCCGGACCTATTGGATGTGAATACCATGCTGGCTATATTAAAAGAACTGGGGTGTAAAATCCAACGGGAGAAGGATGCAATTATAGTTGATTCCAGTCAACTGACGCAAACTTACATACCAAAAGTATTAGGAAAGGAAATGCGTTCATCGGTTTTTTTACTTGGCCCGATGTTGACTCGCTGCGGAGTCGTAGAGATGAGTCAACCGGGAGGCTGTGCCATAGGTGCGCGTCCAATTGATTTACATTTAGACGCACTAAGAAAAATGGGAGCTGAAATTAAAGAAGAAGATGGGCATTTGGTTTGCAAATCAAATGGTTTAAAAGGAACAACCATACGGCTTGATTTTCCAAGTGTTGGAGCGACAGAAAACATCATGATGGCTGCGCTTTCTGCGGAAGGAGAAACTCATATCGTTCACCCGGCGAAAGAGCCGGAGATTGAAGATTTACAAAATTTTTTAAATTCCTGCGGCGGTTGTATAGAAGGTGCCGGAACTGGAGAAATTGTAATTTCAGGGAAAAAACCTTTGCATGGAACCGATTATAAGGTAATTCCGGATCGTATCGAGGCAGGTACTTTTTTAGCGGCTGCAGCTGCGACCAAAGGAGAACTTCTCCTAGAAAATGCTGCTCCGGCACAAATGGCAAGTACACTAGCAAAATTTCGTGAAATGGGATGTTCTTTAAAGATTGAACAAGATAAGATTTACTTAAAGGGACCAGATCGATTGAAAGCCATTCGAGAAATAAAAACACTCCCTTATCCGGGGTTTCCTACAGATATGCAGTCTCAGTTTTTAACCTTAATGACTTTGGCAGATGGTCGAAGCAAAATGACAGAGACAATCTTTGAAAATCGATTTAAACATATTGATTCTTTACGGGATATGGGGGCAATTATAGAGCTTGACGGTTGCAGTGCAAAAGTAACAGGGGTTGAGCAACTTCAAGGTTGTCGTGTTGAAGCAAAAGATCTCAGAGGCGGAGCGGCAATGGTGATTGCAGGACTTGCGGCATCTGATGAAACGATTGTAGAAAACATTTGCCATATCGATAGAGGATATGATAAATTTGAAGTAGCACTAAAGAATTTAGGAACTAAGATAGAGAGAATACAAGAGGATGAAAGAAAGTAAAAAGAGCCAAAATGTGCAAAAACCGAGAAAAAAGAAAAAAAGAAAGAAAAAACGCTATTTGTTAAAAATATTAATTTTCTTTGTTATAATAATAGGGATATATTATCTTTTAACATCTAGCTTTTTTGATATTCAAAAAATAAAAGTAAAAGAAAATGAATATTATACAGCCGAACAAATTATTAGCATGTCTAAAATTAAAACTGGGAAAAATATCTTTGAAACTTCAATGAAGGATGCAAAAAATAGAATGCGTAAGGATCCTTACATGAAAAATATCAAAATCTCCAGAAGTCTACCCGGAACTGTAGTGATTACAGTTGAAGAAAGAAAGGAGTATGCTGCCGTTCCTTATGGAGAAGAGTATCTTTTAATGGATGAAGATGGTTTGGTACTTCGTAAAACGGATGTTGCACCTACGCTTCCGCTTCTCATGGGAATGACTGTGAAAAAAATGGATCCTGGTTTTCCTTTGGAAGTAGAAGAAAATTCAGTATTAACTGATACTTTAAAGATGTTATCCGCAATGGAGGAACATGAAATATATTTTAAAAAAATAGATATTTCAAAAGTTGTTATAAAAGCATACATTTATGATTATCTATATTGTGAGGGTACTCCGGAAAACATTCGAGAAAATATGGATGATTTAAAGAGTGTGTTATATAAATTATATACACAAGGAATTGAACGGGGTGTTATAAAAATGGGAAGTGAGGGCTATTTCTCTTTTAGCCCTGAGATTGAATAGAGGTAGGAGAGTAGAAACAAATGAAGAAATACAGTGGAATCATAATGGTTGGACTACTGGCATTACTCATTGGTCTGATTGTATCAGTACAGGTTAATACCACACAAGGTTCTGACCCAGGAGGTTTGATACCTCTTGCAAAAGCGCAAGGATTGGAAGCAGAATTAAAAAAAGTACGAGCTGAAAAAGAAGCAGCGACACAGCGTCTGATTGAACTTGAGGGATTGATGGAAGACATTCAGAAGAAAAAGGCAGAAGAGGACAGCACCTTAAAGTCAATTTTAAATGAACAGGAAAAGTATAAAATGGCAGCTGGATTGGTTGAAGTCAAGGGATCTGGTATCATCATTACATTGGATGATCCGGAACCGGATGAATTCAGCGATGGTTATAGTTATCTTATGACCAATTATGAACTGCTGCTGAATCTAGTTAATAAACTGAAAGATGCTGGCGCAGAGGCAATTTCTATTAATGGACAAAGAATCATTGCAACGACAGAAATCAGTTTGGCAGGTGATAATGTCAATATCAACACGATTCCAACGGCTCCACCTTATCTAATAAAAGCAATTGGAAATCCGGATACCATTGAAGCAACCATTACTATTCGATATGGTATTATAGAAAATTTGAAAAAATCCGGTGTTCGCGTTGATATCGTAAAACAAGGAGAAATTAATATTCCTAGATACAATGGCATTTTAAAATTCCGCTATGCACAACCCGTAGTGGAAGAAGAAAAGGAATAGGAGGTTGCTCCTATGAGTCGATTAGCAAAATTTTTAATGGTTTGTTTTTGTTTGGTTGTGGGTTTTTTTATCACAACCCAAATGCAGATTTCCAATGGACAGAAATTATATGTTTCTCCTAAAATTATGGATGAATATCGGGTTGCAATTGAAAGTGAGAAACAGAGCATTCTTCAAATTGAAGAGCGAATTATGGAAACGGAAAACAAATTGGAAGAATATAAAGAACTTGCTGCGGAGGATAAAGATACGGATTTATTTTCTGAAATGCAGAATAAGTTAGATGAATATAAACTGGTCAGTCATTTCACTGCGGTGAAAGGGGAAGGCGTTTCAATTTATTTAGATGACGCAACAAGAGATTTAATGGACGAAGAACCAGTCGGTAATGTTCTGGTACATGACAGTGATTTGCTTACGATATTAAATGACCTTTTTGGAGCCGGTGCTGAGGCTGTTTCGGTAAATGGGCATCGCATAGCCAATGGAAGTTCAATCTCCTGTTCTGGTTATACAGTACGTATCAACGGACAATTTGAAGCTCGGCCGTTTCGAATCAAAGCAATTGGGGCCTCAGATCGTTTGGCATCTGCCTTATTAGGGCCGGATGGTTATGGAACACTGTTAAAAGACTACGGCTTAATTTTTAAACTTAATATTGAAGAAGAAGTGAAAATCCCGGCATTTCCGGAAGAACACAATTATAGGTATATGCTTATTAGGAAAGAAGGTGAAACCAATTGATTTTAATAGCAATAACCATTGGCTTAATCGGCGGTTTGGTTTTAGGATTTGGGTTGGATATAACCTATCCTGCAGAATATTCTTTTTACATTACAATGGCTCTTTTAGCATCACTAGACTCAATTCTAGGGGCTGCTCGTGCACAATTTGAAGATAAATACAATAGTATTATCTTTTTTACAGGTTTTATTACGAATGCGATTTTGGCAGCAGCATTAACCTATTTAGGCGATCTGCTTGGGGTACCTCTTTATTATGCGGCTATTTTTGTATTTGGTGGAAGATTATTCAATAATTTGGCAGTGATTCGACGTATTGTGGTGGAGAAATATGTCTTAAAAAAAGATACGAATCAAAGTAAGAAATAGGTGCATGGACCTTTGTATTATGGTATAATTAATATTATTATGGTAACAGGAGGTTACTTTTTATGTTGCAGTTTGAAGTAAACGAAGATAAGAATGCCCAAATTAAAGTAATTGGAATTGGCGGCGGTGGTAGCAATGCGGTCAATCGTATGATAGATGCAGGTTTGAATGGAATCACTTTTATGGCGGTAAATACGGACAAGCAGGCGCTTGCCGGATCGAAAGCAGAGACAAAAATTCAAATCGGTGAAAAATTGACGAGAGGACTTGGTGCAGGTGCCAACCCAGAAGTGGGACAAAAGGCTGCTGAAGAAAACATTGATGATCTTGAAAAATTCATTGCCGGTGCAGATATGGTATTTATTACTGCCGGAATGGGCGGCGGAACCGGAACCGGTGCAGCGCCAATTATAGCGAAAGCAGCGAAAGATCAAGGGATATTGACGGTAGGCGTTGTAACGAAGCCTTTTACCTTTGAAGGAAAGAAGCGTAGAGAACACGCAGAGCTAGGAATAAAGTTTTTAAAGAAATATGTCGATTCTTTGGTCGTTGTACCAAATGATAAATTGCTTCAGGTAGCTGAGAAAAATACGACAATGATTCAGGCATTTGCAATGGCAGATGAAGTCTTGAAGCAAGGAGTGCAGGGAATTTCCGACTTGATTGCTGAAGCAGGGTTGATCAACTTAGACTTTGCTGATGTGAAGACGGTTATGAGTGATCGTGGCATTGCACATATGGGCGTAGGTCGAGGAAGCGGCGATTCCAGAGTATCGGATGCCGTAAAGGACGCCATTGAAAGCCCGCTTCTTGAAACATCAATCAATGGAGCTAAGGCGATCTTACTTAATATAATGGGTGGCTACGATTTGGGAATGCTTGAAGTAAATGAAGCTGCCGATCAAATTGAAAAAGCAGCGGATAAGGATGCAATTGTAATCTTTGGTGCATCCGTAAAAGAAGATTTGAAGGATGAAATTATCATTACGGTAATTGCAACTGGCTTTGAGGATCGCAACGTTGACATTTTAACACCATCAAATAAAGATAAAACAGAGGCTAGAGAACACGAAGAGCATGAGTCAGAAACAGAGAATGCGCGGGATAGAAATGCACAATACCATGATTTATCCGATGATGATAGAGCGTTTCGAGAAAAATTAACAAATTCGTTTGCAATACCGTCTTTCTTAAATAAAGACAAAGGAAGCTTTTAGCAAAGTGTATCATCGAAGCCGGTAAATGAACCGGCTTCTTTTTCTGTATTATGCCATAAACATATTTTCTGGATGAGGCGACCAAAATTATGATAAAAAGCATTCAATCTGCAGACAATGCAATCTATAAAAGTGCATTAGGTTTGCAGCAAAAAAAGCATAGAGAAGTTTCTGGGCAGTATATAATTGAAGGCCCAAACCTTTTATGGGAAGCTTTAAAAAATAGAGCCGAATTGACTCGAGTCTTTTTGCGGGAAGAAATGAATAAGCAACAATCTGAACTTTCAGATCTTTTTGAAGAGATTCAAAATAGGGATATTGACGTATTTTTTCTTTCACAGAAGCTATTTGAAAAGCTATGTGATACTAAGACACCGCAGGGGATTATGGGAGTTGTAAAAAAACCACAGTACTCAGAAGATATTTTTTTCCATCAAGCGCGGCCAAGCAGTAATGTATTGGTTTTAGATCGGTTGCAGGATCCCGGGAATCTGGGTACAATATTAAGAACTGCTGACGCAGCTGGTTTTCAGGGAGTTATCTTATGCAAAGGAACGGGGGACATTTTTTCTCCAAAGGTAGTCCGTTCTGCAGCAGGAGCGTTATTTCGGTTACCGATTTTTTTTACGAACAGTGCAGAAGAAACGATTCGTTATCTTCGTAAATATAAAAAACAAATTCTTGCCACTACATTGCAAAACAGTCAGATTTACTATGAAGCAGATCTTTGTGAAAACATTGGTTTAATTATT
>JAYFPL010000175.1:0-3369 GCA_034927775.1 Anaerovorax sp.
AAGAGAGCTTCGCTAATTTAGGAACAACACGCTCAACTATGATTTGACCGTTTACGGTTTTTGACTGCAATGTGTTTAATGCTTCTAGAAAGCGGCTATCTTTCTTTGCTCGATTATAAAACGACAAGACATACACATAATCAAACAGGTTATAGTTGCGAAATGGATACTCAACCTGCATAAACAATGTACCAATTCCGTAATGGCACGGACCAATCGGTTTCCGAATCACCCAATGTTCCAGCAAAAAATCCACGGCTCTATCAAGTGCTTGTTCTTTATTTAGGTAATAGCTAAAGCGAAATGCATCAAGCGTATTCAGTGTAGGATGCGGATTGGAATATTCCGTTTCTTCTCCATGCCCAAAGGAAAACTTATTACAGCGCCAACCACCATCTTTATACTGCGTGTCTAAAAAATACTGAAACGTCTTTTGAAGTCTGTCGTCATGAGCATACCCCATATGGCATAACACATTCGCCGCAATCGCCGTCTGACATGGATAAATACTGCCTTTGGGATATATTTTAAATCGCCCATCTTTTTGCCACACACTGAAAATCAAATTAGCGGTATCTTTTAAAATCGGCTCATTAGGGAGCATTCCTAATTCCATTAAGTAAAGAGCGCTTTCAAAAGTTGAAAACGGCGAGCCTTTCAGCAATCTTTTATCCTGTGTAGTCCAAAGGTCAGCCCCATTGTCATGCCTGTGTGATAAGATTGCTTCTACATCAGATAAATATTGTTGTTCCACTGCCATTATTATTTTCCTCCATGAAAAAACATTTGTTTTCTCTTATTCTAAATCAAAAATAAGACAACAGACTGTCAAGTTTCATACAGCTTTTGCGCCCGTAATAAAAATAATTTCATATCCTCACGTAAAGTATCCGGTGAGATAATTTCCGCCTTATTCCCAAAGCCCGCAAACGTACTGATAACCATTCGGGGCGTTCTGTCTGAAATGTGATAAATATATCATTATTTACTCTTGTCATGCTTTCTAATCCGAAAAAATCAACTGCGAGAAACTCAAGCGACTTGTCCATTCTAACAGTAATGCTTATGCCGCTGTCATTTGCAAAATCACTTTGCAGCGGTGGGATTATATAATCCTTTCGTGGGTCAAACGTTTCATCGCTGATTTGTAAATCAGTCATTCTGCTTACCTTGAATATACGGAAATCTTTTTTATACTTGCAATAACCAAAAAGATACCAATTTTCTTGTTTGAAAATCAGCTTATATGGTTCAATGCTCCGAGGATAATACCCGCTTCCGCTGTAGTAGTCCATTTCAAGCAAATGGTGAATTGATATCCCCATACGGATTATTTTGATTTTATCTATCATTGTGCTGTTGTGATTCCATGATGTAAATGTATATGAGGACTTGTTTTATAGCAAAAACTGAAGGGATTTGAACTATCATTACCGAAGATAATACTCATTTTGTTCGACTATAAATCAAATGAGGCATATCAATATTATTATAATGCTTCACATATTCACTTTCAATTTTCATATTAAGTTTTTCTGCAATTCTACGTGATGGTAGGTTATTGGGTCTGATTTGAGCTATTACTTTATCTGCATTTAATTTAGAAAAAGCGTAATTTATACAAGCTTCTGCACCCTCAAGAGCATACCCTTTTCCCCAATATCTTTTATTAAGTATATACGCAATTCCAATATGTTTAGTACCATTAATGTCTTCAATTAAAGGACCTATCACGCCTATAAAATCATTTGTGCTTTTTACAATAACAGCAAAATAACTATATCCTTCATTTTCATAGCGAATAAGGTTTTTATTAATCCATTCATTGACTTCTTCGTCTGTAAAAGCATGCTCCCACGCATACATCACTTCGGAATCCTGCAATATGGTTCTCAAACTATTAAAATCACTCTTGGAAATTTTGCGGAAATTCAATCTTTTTGATTCTATAATCCAGTTCATTAAAGTCACCTCACTAATATAAGTAATCCTTGCTCCAAGTTTAACACAGATAAAAACAAAAAGTCATGTATGAGTTGAACTCCTTATACATGACTTTTTACTGGTATAGGCATTGCAGAGCACTTCATGTTGTTCTTCTAATATTTTCAACATTTCGCTAGTCAATTACCTATTCATGATTTGTTGATTGCCACTATAAAATATTAATTTTCAATACTATTCAAATTTTCCGTACTAACAACCGAAAAAAACACGTTACTCTCATCAAATTCTATATTACTTTTTAGTTCCAATTCAATTCTAGCTAAGCGTCTAAATTCATTATACAATTTAAAAACATTATCCGACTGGTCATTGAATACAATTTTTATAAAACAATCTATCACTCCATTTGATTCACATGTGGAACACAATAAATTATAACAATTTCTTGCTTGGCTTGTTAATTCTTTCTTAGTCACAGGTTCTCTAACTGGTACTATGCCGCTATTAATTGTATGCCATGATAAATAAGTATCTATAAATTTCATTGTATCAAGAATAGCATTGAGTTTTATTTCATATATTTTTGTTTCCTTGTTTTTTCTCAATTCTCTTTTAAAGTTACGTTTTGTCACAAAATAATTAATAATAAACCCCAAAATTGTAACAGCTGCAGGCACAACTATAGCCCAATAATCTTTTTCTTCCATCAAAACACAACCTTTCTAATTACTTCTCACAACATAGTAGCACTAAACACTCAACATGCCCTGTCTACGAGAATATAATTCTTAATAATATCAAAGTGCTTAGTAGCATTCCTCTTACAACTCATCAATACACTTCCTACAAATATTCTTACCCTTAATATTCTTCAAGCCATCCATGCTACCACAAATGCAACATGATGGATTATATTTATTAAGAAGAATATAACCCCCCTCCACATAAATCTCAATAGGATCTTTAATATCAATACCTTTATATATTTTGTTTCTATGTCTCAACATTTTTATGTTTATCCTCTTATCTCATCTTAATAGGCTTCTTGGTCTTTATCAAACCCTCTAATGTTATGTTCTTCAAAACCTACTTGTAAATCTTCAAGTGATAAATTTAGATATCCTTTTGTAATAGAAATATCATTATGAATCATAAGCTTCTGAAGTCTAAATACATCACCGCCATTTAGTAAATAATTATACGCAAATTTATGTATAAACATATGGGATTGAAGTCTTTTTAATTCCGATCTGTCTATTGTACATTCTAATAGCACAAGTAATACACCCTCTGCTCATTTGTTCACCTATATTATTGCAAAATAAAAACCATCAAATTTCAAGGCTTCTGGTGCAGGCATCGCAGACTTTGTCTGCTCCTCCACTCGCTTCGCTCCTTTCGCTGTCCCATTTTGCACTGTTC
>JAYFPL010000058.1:0-3668 GCA_034927775.1 Anaerovorax sp.
AAATCATGAAGCAGGTTCACACTAACATCCCAACTGGAAGCTTCCCGACTGCTGATAACGTAATCAGCAAAGCAATTGATATAAAATCCGGCAAACTGCCTAGTGAATATAGCTCAATGGATCCAAGAGTAACGGTAAAAAATGAATACTTTGTTTCCGGGACTGAACCAAAAGAAGTCGATGATGTTCATGTTGCAGTTACTGTTTGTGAAAGCTCTGGCTTATTAGCGACACCTTGGTGTCCAAATCCAGTACACAAGGTAGCGATAAAAAGACCTGGCGGCAGTGTATCCGGAGTAGAAGATGCAATCTATGATGCACCAACTACTTACTGTCATCTCCACAACTTAGATCCCTCTAAATATCCTATAAGCGAAGGTTCAACGGTAGACCCTAATTTCGTACCGTCATTGCCATCTGATGAAGATAAAACAAATCCTGATGAAGGTGAAGGTACCGGTAACGAAAATGGAAATGAATCAGAAACAAATCCACCGTCTGTACCGCCAGTTGTTACAACCGGAACTCCAGATAATAATTCTACAAAACCAGATTGGTTGAATTAGAAGAAATATATTAATCAAACTAAAAAAGTCAACTCTCTATAATTAATTATAGAAAGTTGACTTTTTGTATTATAAGATTTTTTTATAACATAAGCAATATCATTTTTACCACTCACCCTGAACAACTTCATATTTATGATTTATAGAAAAATTCGAATTATCGAAGTAATTAACTCCCGAATTTCCGAATGTTGTATCTACATTAATCCATCTATCCTCCTCAGGGTCATAGACTTGGTTCCAAGCATGGTCCCCCCATTCAGCACCATTATAACCCATCCCTGTAACAAATCTGACTTTTAATCCAACTGCACGGCACATTGAGACATATAAACATGAATAATCAAAGCAAACACCTTTACCTTCCGAATAAGTTACGATAGATCCTGAATTAACATGGGTAGAATCCTTCGCAATAATCTCTACTTTACCTTTATCATATTGTATATTTTTACTAATCCATTGATACAATAAATAAGCCTTTTCTCTTTCGTTTTTTCCAGTACTGACTAGATTTTTTGCCTTATTGTCTATATCAGAATTGGATTTTATGGCTTCATCAAGTGTCATACCATTAAAATATTTGATTGCCGTTATCTTCCAATAATTAGAATATGCACTATCATCGTTGTTTGCAGGTGTAAAATCCTCAGTTGCTTTTTTTATCGAATCATTGATAAATACAGGCATATTTTTCGCTGTATCTGTACTTAATATAGGATTCAGGATATGGTTATTTACGATTCGATATGTCAAAGAATGATTGATATAGTTTTCAGTGGATGGACTATTTACATAATTTGTATAAAAACTTAATAGTAAAGAAAAGAGTATAATAATAAATATAGATTTTGGAAGCTGCCACACTATACTAAGTATCCGTTTTGCATTATTGCTCATGGAATGATATACAAGTAAAATTTTATCTGTCATAGGGAGAATTATATATTTATAGAATGGTATGCCTAAAATCCCTAAAGTCCAAAGAGTAACATATAGTAATACGAAAAATACAATAACATACGCTACAATATCATTGTCATAACGTACTATGAAATCTTGCAGAGAAGGAATCAACTTATATAAATGTACGAAAAGCCCTCCCCCTTTTTGAGAAAATATTACTCTGAAGAGATTGATTGATATTAGAATCCCTAAAATAAATTTAAAATTGTTCATTATCGACAGCAATGAATGATGTATTCGATTCGTTGAAATAGGATACAATACGCCAGTCAGTAAAGGCATTAAAAAAATGCCAATCATTATCATTGTTATTATATTTATATTTAATAAATTCATGATAGTCCCCTTTTCTATCGGTATAAAAAACACCGTAAACATAAAATTTTATTCTTTTATATTTACATTAATTATACATAAGGAATAGAAAAACAACTACCCAACAGAATCTGCCAAAAAATAATAAATTTTTTAACTAAGGCATTATTACTGCTCAACTTCTACTTGTTTTAAATCATTAGAAAGCTTTTGAATCCTTTCACTTATTCTTTTATATCCTTCCATTTGCTCCAAATCTTGAGTGATTTGATACAGTCTTTCACAGCAATTCATTGCTTTTTCGTAATATGTAATGGCTTTTTCCAACTCATTATTACGTTCATACCAATATGCCATTGCGCTATTGCTATATGCCACAGCACTAAGACTTTCACAACTGTCCTCTTTTTCGTTCCATGATTCACTCCACTTAACTTTGCAAGCGTAATAGTATTCAGCATGTGAGTCATTCGCATAATCATAAGCCATTGCTATACGATTAAATTTTTCAACAATTTCCTCAAAATTATATTCACTCTCATCAAATGTAAAATTAATTTCATTAACAACAAAGTCTTCAATAAACAGGAGAGTAAATTCCCATTCTACTTCCTCTCTTTTTTGCAGGACCCATGATAAAGTTTTATAATTTGTAATATCAGCTACTTTATTAAAACTTAAAATACCTTTAAAGACTTGAATGCTCTCCTCTGCTTTACCTAGTTTTTCTAATAGTTTTCCTTTCCTAGTAACAAGATCATAAACATCATTCACAAACATTTGTACCGGATAAATAGGACACCCACATTTCTCCCAATAAGAAAGTGCTTCGTTGCAATAATATAAGGCTTCATCGAAACATTTTTTATTAGCTAAAGCCTTCGTTACTAAATTTATTGATTCTAGTATAGCGTGAAGCTTCTTTCTATGCACAATCATATTATTCGGATGATTTAAAGCTGTCTCCATATAAACCTTGACGAGTTTCCAATTACCGGAAATTATTTCTAAGATAAACTTCATTTCCTTTTCATCTTGATGATCTGCCAAATCTAACTTACATACATCGTAAAAAAAATTACTAAGAATATCGCCTTCTTCCAATACACCATATAGAAAAAAAGTTTGGTCTAAGTCTTTCTTCGTTTTCAACCAATACACCTGATCCATATCTTTATTTGCCTTCTCCAGCTCGCCTTGCGAATACCAGTACATCGCTCTTAATAGCAAGGTGTCCGAATAAGCCAGTTGATTTTTAGGTGTATTTACTAACTTCAAAGCATCTTCTGCATATTTTACAGCTTCTTCACAATAATCAAATGCTTCATCCATATTAATTCTTAATTGATAATATGCCTGTTTTAATGCACCATCCCTTAACAGGAAAGCATACTCATTATTAAGAGCACCATACAATTCTAAGCTCCTTTTATACGTACTATGATATCCCTTATTCAATATTCCACAACGTTTTTTTGCCTCATCCCCTAAGCTTTGCTCTACTCCCTCTTTGGCTATAAATATTTCATGATAGGCTTCTATTATGGCAATTCTATAGATATTACTTTCAAACCACTCTATATCATCATTTTCCATTTCGGCTTTTTTCAAGTAATTCATTGCCTCTATATAGTCTCCGTTATTTATTAGAAGCTGAGCATAACATAGATTTGTTTTTACAATATCAAAAAGAAACTTATCCCATTGCTCCTTTATATCATTAAGATAACAGTTTGCAGATTGATAGGGCTCTGAATCCTCTGTAACATTCCATTCATCGATCCATCTATGTATGTCTGAAAATGCTTCCTCATAAAAGGA
>JAYFPL010000133.1:0-5648 GCA_034927775.1 Anaerovorax sp.
AAATTAGGTTGTAGGGATTTAAAATTAAAATCTTGGAATGTGATAAAAGAATCTTTGGATGCACGGGATAAAGGAAGTATCAAAAGAGTCTATTCTATCGATTTTGAAATTGCGTCTTTCGATAATCAAGTAATCGAAACGGAAGAGGAACGGCAAAAAATAGAAGAAGCGTTATTAAAAAGAGACCGAAAAATAAAAATGGATATTGTAATACCAAAATTATACGAATATCCTTTACCAAGAATAAGTGCAGAATCCATGCATAAATCAAAAGAAAGGAAAGAAAATGGCAATGATTTAAGGCCGTTGATAGTAGGATTTGGCCCTTGTGGAATGTTTTGTGCTCTACTGTTGGCACAAATGGGGCTTCGACCTTTGGTTTTGGAGCGTGGAAGAAAAATGGAACAGCGTACAAAGGATGTAGAACGTTTTTGGAAGACCGGAGAATTGGACGTGCATTCTAACGTACAATTCGGAGAGGGAGGAGCCGGTGCATTTTCGGATGGAAAACTGACAACACAAATTAAAGATCCAAGAGTACGAAAGGTATTGGAGGAATTGGTGGCTGCCGGAAGCGACAGAGAGATCCTTTATA
This sequence comes from Anaerovorax sp., assembly GCA_034927775.1. Classification (GTDB taxonomy): domain Bacteria; phylum Bacillota; class Clostridia; order Peptostreptococcales; family Anaerovoracaceae; genus IOR16. The sequence goes on from JAYFPL010000133.1 coordinate 596, forward strand.
AGCAGAAACCTCACATTGGTACGGATGTGCTTCGTAATGTGGTTGTAAATATAAGAAAACAGATTATAGAACTTGGCGGTGAAATTCGATTTGGAAGTCAAGTAACATCCTTAGAATTAGAAAACAAAAAAATGAAAGGTGTGCAAATCAATCATAAAGAATTCATTCCTGCCGAATTTATCGTGTTGGCATTGGGGCACAGTGCAAGAGATACCGTAAAAATGCTTTATGAATCCGGTATTGAGATTGCACAAAAGCCGTTTTCCATGGGAGTAAGAATTGAACATCCGCAATCAATGATTGATGAGTCCCAATATGGGAAACGATACCGTGAGCATCATCTTGGAGCTGCAGATTATAAAATTTCACATCATTGTAGAAACGGAAGAGGAGTCTATACTTTTTGTATGTGTCCCGGTGGTTTAGTCATAGCAGCTGCATCTGAAGAGGGCGGAGTCGTTACCAATGGAATGAGTTACCATAGCAGAGATCTTGAAAATGCAAATAGTGGATTATTGGTGGATGTGAGAACAGAGGATTTTGCCTCGGATCATCCGCTTGCAGGCATACATTTTCAACAAAAATATGAAAAACTTGCTTTTGAACTGGGGGGATGCAGTTATCATGCACCTGCGCAGCGTGTCGGTGATTTTATGAAAGATTGTGTATCCTTAGAAGAAACTAGTCATTCTATGCATAAAGTACAGCCTTCCTACGAACCCGGCATTATTTGGGCAAACTTAAAGGATTGTTTACCCGAATTTGTTATAGAATCAATCAAAGAGGCTCTGCCGGTTTTAGGGAAAAAAATAAAAGGATTTGACCGTGAAGATGCAGTTATGACTGCTTTGGAAAGTCGTAGCTCTTCTCCGGTTCGCATTGTAAGAGGAAAAGATTATACCTGCAATATAAAAGGCGTTTATCCGGGGGGAGAAGGTGCCGGATATGCAGGTGGCATTGTTTCTGCTGCTGTAGATGGAATAAAAATTGCGGAAGAAATTGCATTGGTGTATAAAAACCGTATGGCGTGTAAAGAAAGGAGAAATGAGAATGGGAATTGAAAAAGGGTACATTCAGCTTTATACCGGAAACGGAAAAGGAAAAACCACTGCTGCTTTGGGAATTTCTCTTCGCAGTTTGTGTGCCGGAAACAAAGTGTTTTTTGGTCAGTTTATGAAAGGAAAGCCGTATAGTGAATTAAAAGCGATGGACTATTTTAAAAATTTTAAGATGGAACAGTTCGGAAATGCATGTTTTGTAGGAAAAGAACCTGCGGAATGTGACTTTGAAGATGCAAAAAAAGGTCTTACGCGTATGAAGGAGGTTCTTACTTCTGGTGAGTATGATATGGTAGTCTTTGATGAAATCAATACAGCTTTGTTTTTTCATTTGGTTAAAGTTGAGGACATTTTAAAAATTTTAGATTTAAAGCCGGAAAATACGGAAGTGATTTTAACAGGTCGATATGCACCGCAAGAACTGATTGAGCGTGCGGATTTGGTGACGGAAATGCGAGAAATAAAGCATTATTATAATACCGGCATAGAAGCTAGAGTAGGGATTGAATATTAAGAATTAAAAATGGTTTTTGCATTAGTTCTGTTTACTGCAAAAACCATTTTTGATTTTTTGATTTAATTATTCGCTTACTTGGATAGAATTAAGCTGCTACCAGTCATTTCTTCTGGCTTTTCCAATCCCATCAGATCCAAAAGTGTTGGAGCGAGGTCTGCAAGAATACCATGATCTTTCAGAGTCATTTCTTTTTTCGACATAACTAAAAGTGGAACCGGACTCAGTGAGTGCGCAGTCACTACATTCTCATCTTCGTCAAGCATATAGTCGGCATTTCCATGATCCGCAGTCAAAAGCATTTGTCCATTGTTTTCTTTAAGAACTTTTACAATTTTACCCACGCATTCATCTACTGTCTCAACAGCCTTTATTGCAGCGTCCATTTTACCTGTATGACCTACCATATCACAGTTTGCAAAATTTAAGATAATTACATCATATGTTTTGGATGCAATTTGTTCGATAACGCGATTTGTTACTTCATAAGCACTCATTTCTGGTTTTAAATCATAAGTAGCAACCTTGGGAGACGGGATTAAGATTCGATCCTCTCCTTTATTCGGAGCTTCAATACCTCCATTAAAAAAGAAAGTAACATGTGCATATTTCTCTGTTTCCGCAATACGTAACTGATGCAGATCTAAGTCGGAGAGATATTCACCTAAAGTATTTTTTAAAGACTGAGGTGGAAAAGCGACCGAGACATTTGGCATTTCTGCATCGTATTGTGTAAAGCAGACGTAACACAGATCATTTAATACTTTTTTTCGTGTAAAACCTGTAAACGTAGAATCCACAAAGGCTCTGGTAATTTGTCTCGCACGATCCGGTCGGAAATTAAAGAAGATGATGGAATCTTTATCATTTACCGTTGCTACGGGCTTGCTGTTTTCTAAAATAACGGTTGGTTTTACAAACTCATCGTTTTCATTTCTTTCATAAGCAGCAGAAAGGGCTTCATGCACATTGTCAGCAGTTTCTCCTTCTCCTAAAGTAAATGCGTTATAAGCCAATTCTTCTCGCTCCCATCGACTGTCACGATCCATTCCATAATATCGGCCACCGATTGTGGCAATTTTACCGATACCAATTTTTTTCATATGGTCTTCCAGCATGGAAAGATAGCGGTCTGCACATCTTGGAGGTACATCTCTTCCGTCTAAAAGACAATGAACAAAGACTTTAGAAATTCCTTTGATTTTTGCGAGGTCAAGCAACGCAAAGAGGTGATTGATATGGCTGTGCACGCCACCGTCAGATAAAAGACCTAGTATATGAAGGGAAGCGTTGTTTTTCATTGTACGTTCCATAGCAGCAAGAATGGCTTCATTCTTTTGAAAGATACCATCTTTGATTGCTTTTGAAATTTTAGTCAGCTCTTGGTAGACGATGCGGCCGGCTCCTATGTTGAGATGCCCGACTTCGGAATTACCCATTTGTCCTTCCGGAAGTCCTACATCTTCACCACTGGCACCAAGAAGTGTATTTGGAAAACGAGAAAATATATCATTCAAATTGGGTGTCTTTGCTTGTAGAATAGCATTACCATGAATAGATTTACGGTTGCCGAAGCCATCTAAAATTAAAAGCATAGTCGTTCGTTTCATATTATAATACCTCGATTCTATTTATAATACCTCAATAGTATGAGCGTAAAAAGTTTTTTAATAACCCATGCACATTATATCAAAAGAAATGTTTAAAATATATAGAAGAGTAGGGAAAAATTATATATAATAAAGCGTAACGTCAAATTAGATAATATAAGTATTTTTAAAAATCAGAAAGGGGAAACAGAGTAATCTGTTTTAGAAAGAAACAAATGAGGAAGAAAACATTCTTAAAAGGTGCAGCAATATTGGGGGTTGCAGGGTTAATGGTACAAGTTATGGGAGCGATTTTTCGTATTCCACTTGCAAATATTATTGGTGATGAAGGTATGGGATATTATCAAACCGCTTACCCGATTTACATATTTTTATTGGTATTTTCAACCAATGGAGCTCCGGCTGCGATATCAAAAATGGTTTCAGAGCGTATAGCAGTTGGAAAACATGCAGAGGCACATACCGTTTTTCGTATTTCCTTTCTTGTTATGCTCATTCTCGGTGTGGTGTCTTCAGCGATCGTTTTTTTTGGCGCAAAGCCAATTGTAACAATGCTAGGAAATCCACATGCGTATTATGCAATGGCCGCCATTGCTCCGGCGCTTTTGTTTGTCCCAATCATGGCTGTTTTTCGTGGTTATTTTCAGGGAATGCAGGAAATGGCACCAACGGCTTTTTCACAGTTGGTTGAGCAAGCCATTCGAGTCGGGATCGGACTTATCTTAGCAGTACTGTTAGTGGAAAAAGGGATTGAGTATGCCGCAGGAGGGGCTTGTTTTGGTACAAGCATTGGTCCGATTGCCGGAACTTTAATTTTAATCATTGTATATTTACGAAAAAGCAATAAAATTAAAATGGAAATGGATGCGGAGAATGCAGTTATAAAGGAATCATCCAAAAGTATTTTTAAGAGATTGGTTTATTTGACAGTTCCGATTACAATCGGTGTATCCATTTTACCAATTATGAATATAGCAGATGTAGGGATTGTAATGAATCGTATGCAAAGCATTGGCTTTAGCTATGAAACATCGAATGCCCTTTATGGTCAGTTAACCGGAATGGCGGGCCCGATTATTAACATTCCTCAGGCTTTAGCGTTAAGTATTGCATTGAGTATGGTGCCAGCGGTTGCAGCTGCACAAAGTACAAAGGATAAATCTTTTTTAAAGGATAATGTATCTTTAGGTTTCCGAACTGCAATGATACTTGGAGTTCCATGTGCATTCGGATTAATGAGTCTTTCAGAACCGATTATGTTACTTCTGTATCCTATGCAGGCGGAAAGTGCAGCAAGTGCGGCTCCAAGTTTATTTTATTTATCAATTGGGATCGTTTTTTTGGCGATTGCACAAACAATGGCAGGTATCCTTCAAGGTTTGGATAAGGCATCTGCTGCTGTTTACTCTCTTTTGGCAGGATTGGTTGTAAAAATTATTTTAACTTATTTGTTGACAGGAATCCCTCAATTAAACGTACAAGGCGCGGCCATTGGGAGTTCCGTAGCATACGGTGTGGTTGGAATTTTAAATTTATTGGCAGTAAAACGTGCATGTGAAACAGAGTTTGACTGGAAGCTAACGGTTATAAAACCGGTTTTATGCGGAATACTTATGAGCGTATGTGTATTGATAAGCTACTCTTTGCTTATTGGTATTTTAGGAAATACTTTAGCAACTGCTTTATCCATTTGTGTAGGTGCCGGAGTGTACGGCATTTCATTGATTTTCAGTAAATCTATCTTACCAAATGAAATTAAAGCTTTACCTAAGGGGGAGATGTTATACCGTCTATTGCATAAAATTCATTTGGTTTAGACGGTAGGGGGACATAGGAAATGAAATGGACAGAAGAACAAGAGAAAGCAATTC
>JAYFPL010000052.1:0-20028 GCA_034927775.1 Anaerovorax sp.
AATAATCGTCGGCTGATTCAGTCGACGATTATTTTATTGTCTTTTTTGTGCTTTGATTTCTTCTAATACTCTTAATATCTTGTTCAGCGTAAATTGTATCGATGCCAAGATGATAAGTACTACGGCTACAACAAATATGATGAAGCCATCATTAATCATACCCATATCCTCTATGCTTCCGTAGCAACAACTTCCTTACCGTCATAGTAATTGCAATTCGGACAAACTCTATGAGGAAGCTTAGGCTCATGGCACTGTGGGCATACAGATAATGCCGGTGCAGACATTTTCATGTTCGGAGATCTTCTCTTATCTCTTCTTGCTTTTGATGTTTTTCTCTTAGGTACTGCCATTCTTGACACCTCCTTTGCTGATTAAATTTCCGCTTTATTGCTTAGCTCTTCGCTAATTTTCTTTTAAAACTAACTATTAAATTATATAGTCAAGCTCTTTACTTGTCAATAGTTATTTACGTTGTTTTCCAAAAGAAACTATTTTATTAGGTCCTTTGTTATTTCCACCGTATCTCTTGCAATCATTAATTCCTCGTTTGTTGGAATTAATAGAATTTTTACTCTGGAATCATCTGCACTGATCACGGTTTCTTTTCCTCTTACTTTGTTCTTAATTAAGTCAAGACGAATTCCTAAATTACTTAAATCCTGACAGATGATATCACGCATACCCATATCGTTTTCACCAACACCGGCTGTAAATACAATCGCATCCACACCATTCATTTCTGCCATGTAAGCTCCGATATAGAAACGTACCTTGTGAGCAAACACTCTCTGTGCCAACTGAGCTCTTTCATGGCCCTCTTCAGCTGCCATTTCAATGTCTCTAAAATCACTGCTGATTCCGGAAATGCCAAGAACACCGGATTTTTTATTCAAGATATTATTCATTTCACCCTGAGGAAGGTTTTCTTTTTGACGAATATACGTAACGATCGCAGGGTCAATGTCTCCCGATCTAGTACCCATTACCAATCCTTCCAATGGAGTAAATCCCATACTAGTGTCGACGCATACGCCGCGTTTAATTGCAGATACACTCGCCCCATTTCCTAAATGGCAAGTAATAATCTTTAAATCTTCAATTGGTTGTCCTAACATTTCAGCCGCTCTGTTAGCAACATACTTATGGCTGGTTCCATGGAATCCATATCTTCTTACTTTATACTTTGTATAATATTCGTATGGAATTGCATAAATATAAGATTCTGGAGGCATAGTCTGGTGGAATGCCGTATCAAATACACCTACCATTGGTGTGCTTGGCATTAATTCCTGGCAAGCACGAATACCTAAAATATTAGGTGGATTGTGCAAAGGCGCTAAATCGGTGCATTCTTGCAATGCATCCATAACGCTTTCTGTGATTAAAACGGAAGAAGCATATTTTTCTCCAGCATGTACAACACGATGTCCAACCGCACCAATTTCATCCATTGATTTTGCAACACCCTGCACCGGATCAACAACTGTATTTAATACATGCTCAATGGCATCCTTGTGATCCCTCATCGGAGTCTGAAGAATAAATTTATCCAAGCCTTCCTTTTCATGCTTCAATACAGAACCTTCAATCCCGATTCTTTCTACTAAACCTTTGCATAGCAACGCTTCGTTATCCATCTCTAAAACCTGGTATTTTAAAGATGAGCTGCCGCAATTAATGACTAATACCTTCATTTTATTATACTCTCCTTTATATTGTTAAATTATTCTCAATCCTCCACAAAAACAGAACGCCCCATCTTTCGATGTGGCATTTGAGCTGAGGATTTTTTAAAACAATTTGTTCCTATAGATTATAGACCATTTTTCATAAAAAATCCAGTATTATTTCATAGAATTACACAAATTGGCTCATTTCTTGTAATATGGAGACACGACAAAGTCCGATTTTCTATAAATATTATCATAAAAAAGCAAATTATATAAGTCAGAAGCTAAAATATCGTATTTAAACAGTGAATTTTGACTGCTTTTCATTAATTCTTGTTTTTTTAGATTTGTATAGATTGGGTATTGTGCAATGTTTGTTTTCTTTAATAAATGCAATAATTCAATTCCTTTTTTACTAAAACCAAGAACTCTCCCGTATAAGATCCCTTCCTTTTTTATTCTTTCATAATCACTTCTTTGAAAACGCAACAGACTATGAAGTAATATTCTTTTGATTCTGGTCTCCGTGTATCGCTTGCTTTTTATACGATTAATCAGCTCTTCTAGATTTTCTGAAACCAGAACTGCTTGCTTTATACGATTTTCCAAGCCCTCTGTAACCGAATAAATCTCACTCAATTCGCAAGCACTCATTGCATGAAGCTGATAAAGAAGCATTTTATCCAATTGCTTTCTTTTTTGAGATGCATTTATTACACTGCTCTCTATTACCTTTATCGTTTTTGAAGGTAAAAAATCAGTTATCTCATTGATTCTTTGATCTTGATTCCACTGTCTGCGAATCGCTGTTGCACTCGCAAAATTTCCTTCTAAATTCAAACTATGATACCCTTTATCTTCTCTTTTTATCGTCCAAGGCTTCATGGCCTGTCCCACAAGAATCCACTGCTTTAAGTATTCTACAGCCAATATATTATTAGAACTTTGAAGCAAATTCGCTTCCAAATCAATCCCACATGCACGCAAAGCCTCACTTCTTGCCGATGGAAAAGAAAGACCCGTTTTCAATAATTCATTTAATTTGTTTCGATACTCCACGGGCTCTTTAATCAGAAATTCAGCGGTCCTTTTTAAGGCATCCAAATCTCCGCTTTCACTGCCAAAAGAAAAATCTGTAACACAACCCAATCCATTTAATAAATGTACACCACCATACGCAAATTCTTCTGCATTATTGCATGCAAACGCAAAGGGCAATTCCAATACCAAGTCCACCCCATTGTCAACCGCCATTTTTGCTCTCTGCCATTTATCCCAATCAGCCAATTCGCCTCTTTGCATAAAGTTCCCACTCATAACACAAACACAAAGGTCTGCACCGGTAACCTCCAAAGATTTCTTTAAATGATATCGATGACCATTATGAAAGGGATTATATTCTGCTATGATTCCTAGAACCTTCATGGGATTTCTCCTTTTTTATGATCCATTCATTTAGTACAATTAATATAAGAATTAATAGTATCATCATTATAACCATTTTTGTTGAAAATAACAAACCATAAGCAATACTAAAATTAACATCGGATAGGGAGACTCCAAAAGCACCTGTAACAACTGCACTTTTGAGACAATGTGGTGTAATCAATAATGCAATGAGGGCGGAAAGAATCCCATGGGAAAGTTTCATTTCCAAATACGTCCAAGGTGTAATTCCAAGTCCGGATAATAAACTCATCGACTGAGCCATGATGGATAATCCCCCAAAAGAAATCAGAAATGAAGCAACGGCGCATTTTGAAACAGCGGAAACACCTTCCGCTAATGAAATGCTATTACAACCAACTGTCATCTCAAAAAAGCCTCGGAATAAGCTTTTTCCTATTTGGCTTGGAAACAATTGAAGCAGACCACAAAATTGCATAAAATCTGTTAATAAACAGAACAAAACTAAGTAACCACAAATAATTCCCAACGTACGCAATGCTGATAAAATTGCTTCCGTAAAGCAAACCAACAAATTGGTGCATCCAATTTCTTCAATCTGCTTTTTATAAATTTTATTTGAGTAAAGTCCGGAATTCTCATGCTTTGCAGTTGGAATGTGACAAAATATAATGCCATTTAATATTGCGCCTGCATAGTGAGAAATGGCAATCGATACACCGAGTGCTGCGGAATGTAACATTGATACTCCCACCGTTCCAAGCAAAAAGAGAGGCCCTGAGGTACTGCAAAATGACAGCATACGTTTTGCGTCCAGTTTCGTGATTTGCTTTTGCCGATATAAGTCTGAAATTATCTTCGGTCCCATTGGATATCCGGAAGTTATGCTAACTAGAAATACAAAGGCCGCATTTCCCGGAACACGAAAGACAGTACGAAACAAAGGTTCAAAATACCGTCCAATAATTTTCGGCACACCAAGAGACACCATAAATCCTGCACAAATAAAGAATGGAAGCAATGCAGGGAGTACCGAAGTTGCCCATAATGAAATACCCCTGTTTGCAGATTCCAATGCAATTTCAGGAAACAGCACCATAACAATACAACCGACACCTGAAAAGATGCCGGCTGCTATGTAATTCATTTTTAATTTTTTAAAATGCTCATATCTTTTCATACCAAAAACTATTCTTTGGATACGAGAAATATGCTATGTATTTTTAAGATTCTTCACTTTCCATTTGTGCACGGTAAATCATATCTTTGATTTCATTTCGGTTAGAAGAAATGGTTCCATTGATTTGATCAAATGTGTTCTGCAAACTATTAAACATGTCAGTAAAGTAGATGGCATTCATCTGCTCCATTTTATCCTGAAAATTATATAAAATACTATCAATATAATCAAAGGTACTCATTTTTAAATTAATGGCATTTGCATTTTCTACTGACATAATTTCATCGGCACGTACCTTTGCCTTCATTGTAATATCATCATTTTCAATTAGAGCCTCTGCCTGCAGTTTAGCATCCTTCAATATATTTTCTGCTTCCCCTTTAGCCTCATCTAAAATACGCTGACGTTCGTCTTTAATCCATTGAGCCTGCTGAATTTCATCGGGAAGTTCAATACGAATTTCTTTTACAATTTCTAATATCTCTTCAGCATCCACTAATATCTTGCCGGTCAGCGGAAATCCAGAACTTGTATCTACAATCTCTTCGATCTCTTCCAGTAATTCTAATACCTTCATTTTTCAATCCCTCCCGTTTTTTCTGCCAACTTGCTTTCCATACATTCTAAAATTACATCCGGAACTAAACCTTTAATGTTCCCCTTTAACGAAAAAACTTCTTTTATCATACTCGAACTAATAAACGAATAATCTGGACTCGTCATTAAAAAAATAGTTTCAACATCCTTTTTAAAAAGCCGGGCATTCATCTGTGCCATTTGAATTTCATACTCAAAATCCATAGTTGCACGAAGTCCCCTTACCACGGCTGAAATATCATGCGCATTTACGTAATCGGCTAATAAGCCGCAAAAGCTGTCCACTTTTACATTCTTTAAATGCTTTGTAGCTTTTTCAATCATTCCCGTTCTCTCTTTAATTGTAAAAAAAGGAACCTTTGATTTATTTTCAATTACGCCAACCACTAACTCATCACATAACTTAGACGCACGGTTAATGAGATCCAAATGCCCATTTGTAATGGGATCAAAGGAGCCGGTATACAAAACTCGCTTCATTTAAATATCCTCCTGTGCGACATAGATTGTAATTGCGATGTTTCCATATTCCCTTTGCTTTAAAATGCTATAACCCGCTAATGGATCGGGCAGTTTCTCTTTGTAATCGTGTTCTGCAACAATAATTCCTTCCGGTGCTAATAAATCCAATTCAAAAATTGTTTGAATACAATCCGTAAGAATCCCATCATGATAAGGTGGATCTAAAAAGAAAACATCTACTTTATCATTGATACGGTTAAGTACTTGTTTGTAATCCCCGGATACTACTATAGATTGTCCTTCTACTTTGCAATAAGAAATATTTTGCCGTGTCAATGCAAGACTCTCTCTTGACCGATCACCGAAATAAACAAGATCCGCCCCTCGGCTAATTGCCTCTAAACCTAGATTTCCAGTCCCGGAAAAAACATCTGCTGCAACAATTCCTTCTCCGATATAATCAGCAATCATACTGAATATCGCTTCTTTTACTTTATCTGAAGTCGGTCGAATTTGCCGATTCAACGGTGTATATAATCGACGACCTTTTAATTTACCTGAAATAATGCGCAAAAAATCGCTCCCTTCTTTTTATTATTTTAGCATATCTTCAAAAAAAAGCAAATAAATATCCAGCAGTTCAGCTGCTGGATATTTATTTTTTTTGAAAAAAATTTCCTTATTTTCCTGCCATCTGTTGTTCAGCCATTTCAACTAACTTCTTAGTCATATAGCCGCCTACATAGCCATTCTGTCTTGCAGTTAAATTTCCCTTATCCATAGTATTGTAGTTAGCAAGACCTAATTCGTTAGCTACTTCAGTCTTCATGCTGTCTAATGCTGGTTTTGCATTGACGTTCATTTTGCTCTGTAATGTCATTTGTAATCACCTCCTGTTACGTTATTATGTTATCCTCAGAAGATGAAACTATGTAATGTAATAATTTCTTATACTGGCTAGTTTTGGAATAGTGCTTAAATGCTTATTTTTCCAACGTTTTCAAACATTTTTTCAATTTTAATTCGCAAAGTTTTATTTTCAAATTTTCTTAAAAATGGGTCTTCTTCTAATATTAACATGGATTCTTTTTTTACTTCTTTTAATATTTTTATATGTTTCCCCAAATCAGCGAGTTTTAGTTCCGGAATTCCATGTTGACGCATGCCAAAAAATTCACCTGGACCACGTAATTTTAAATCTTCTTCTGCGATGTAAAACCCATCATTGCTATGAGCCATAATTTTTGCACGTTCTTTTGCCAGTAAACTTTTTTGATCGGAAATCAGCAAACAAAAAGATTGTTGACCCCCTCGTCCTACTCTTCCACGTAATTGATGAAGCTGTGCAAGTCCAAATCGTTCCGCATTTTCAATAAGCATAACCGTAGCATTGGGTACATTTATTCCAACCTCAATCACCACAGTTGCAAATAAAATATCAATCTTATGTTCATAAAAATACTGCATCACTTCATCTTTTTCCGTTTGCTTCATTTCACCATGAATCAGCCCCACACGAAACTGAGGATAATTTTTTTGGAACTCTTCAAATGCATATACTGCCGATAGACATTCCAATGATTCTGATTCCTCAATAAGCGGTGCTACAACATAAGCCTGTCGCCCTTTTTTTATCTCAGAAATTAAAAAAGCATACGCTTGATCTCGTTGTGAAAGTGACAACGCTTTTGTCACAATGGGTTTTCTTCCCGGTGGCATTTCGTCTATCACAGAGCAGTCCAAATCACCATATAAAATAATCGCTAAAGTACGAGGAATTGGAGTAGCAGTCATAACTAAAACATCTGGATGCAGTCCTTTTTCTGTTAACAAGGTTCTTTGATTAACACCAAATCGGTGCTGCTCATCCGTAACAACCAGCCCCAGTTTATAAAAATTCACCTTTTTTTGTATTAAAGCATGTGTACCAACAAGTAAATGAATACTGCCATTTTCTAAATCTAAAAGAACTTGCTTTTTCTGTTTTGTCGTAAGGCTTCCGGATAAGAATCCGACCTTTATGTTAAATGGCTCAAATTGCTCTTTTAAGCCCTCATAGTGCTGTTTTGCCAAAAGCTCTGTTGGAGCCATCATTGCCGCTTGAAATCCGCTTTTTACGGCCTTAAATATCGCTGCAGCAGCAACAGCGGTTTTACCTGAGCCGACATCTCCCTGCACCAATCGATTCATAACTTTTTTCGACTCCATATCGTCATTGATTTCTGAAATCACTCTCATCTGTGCATTCGTTAACGAGTAAGGAAATGAGTTTATAAAATCCCCAATAATAACCTCTTTAGAAAATGAAATGCCGTCCTGTATTTTTGTCAAACGATTTTTAGTAAGCATAAGACCGGTTTGCAGCAATAATAACTCCTCAAAAACGAGACGAAATTTAGCTTCCTTTAATTTTTGAGGTGTTTGCGGAAAATGAATATTAGTGATTGCATAAGTGAGACTGCAAAGTCGATTTCTAGTTAAGGTATCTTCAGCCAAAGGTTCTTCCAGTTTAGAGATTAAAGGCTTTATAAGCATTTGCCATTTTCTTAATTCTTTCTGGGTCAAACCTAAGGTGAGAGGATAAATTGGCAGAATCTGATTTTCCTCTTTCCCCTCAAAAATATGAAAATCCGGCTGAATCATTTGTAATCGTCCGTTTTGATCTGTAACCTTACCAAAAAAAATATATTCTTGATTCCGAAGCAATGTTTTTTCCAAATAAGTCATTTGAAAAAAGACAATTTCAATCGTTCCACTTACATCTTCTACCAAAACGCGTAACGTTTGTTTTTTCCCATAAGTTCTTCTACCTTTAATGATTAATTGAATTTTCCCTCGGATAACAGCATTTTCCCCTTCTTGCAATGTGTTTATACTTTTTATATTTCTTCGATCTTCATAATCTCTCGGATAAAAAAACAACAAATCTTCCACATGATAAATATTTAATTTTTGAAAAGCTGCGTATTTTTTCGGACCAATTCCCTTTAAACTTTTGATTTCACTTTGTAATTCCATTAAAAGCCTCACGTTTCTTTTTTTATTTCAATATTACGTCTCGCAACTTGTTTTGAAACAACTCCTGTAATGACCACAGAAACACTATTTACAGGAATGTCCGTTCCCTTTTCTACTTCAGTTTTAATTTGATCAATAATAAGCTCCGTTGTTTTATTAATACTGCTTCCGAAACGAATCAATACATAAATACGAATGTCCAGTCCTTTTTTTCCATTTGTAATTTCAATGGTGCCGCCATCCTCTTTCCCTCCGATTTTGGCCATTAAATTTGAGATTCTTCCTTTTTGATTAGCAATCAATACCTTTCCATCAAATTGTTCCATTACTCTTGAAATAATAGCAACAATTGCTTCTTTAAAAACCGTAATGGTTCCGTTTTCTGTCTGAATCTTATATAACACAGCCAATTCCTCCTATTTTTAATATTTTAACATAATTTTTTTTGTTTACTATATTGATTTTAAAAAAAGTATTTTACAGTTGGAAATTTGTATGCTATAATGACATTTGTTCGATGCGTAAATTAATTGCTTTAAGCATTTGATAAGTATACTTACGTCCCCCTGGGATGAAAGAAGGAGGTGCAGCAGATGTCAAGAAAATGCGAAATATGTGGTAAGGGTCAGGTTTCTGGTAATAATGTGTCCCATTCCAATAGACATACAAGAAGAAAATGGAACGCAAACATTCAAACTGTTAAAGTGAATGAAAACGGTACGGTTACTCGAAAGAACGTATGCACAAGATGCATCAGATCGAACAAAATTACAAGAGCAATTTAAAAAATGAAACCTGCAGATTTGCAGGTTTTTTTATATTGTTTAAAGTATCCACATATTGGCTGTTTGCTCATTTGAACTTCAGCCAACGATTAAAGCGCTTTCTTGTTATTCCGTTTATTCCGTTATATTGCAAACGGCATTTCCCACATAATAAAAAAAGTAGGCATCGCCTACTCTTCTTTTTCTTCTAACAATTCATCTTCATCATTCTGAACATTTTCTTTGCCATCTTCGTTTTCCAAAATAGCTTCTGATACAATTGGATCTGGTTTTTTATCCGCTTCATGTTCTCTGATATAAATTTTAGCAACCTTAATTCCGTAAAACATCATTGCGATGAAAAAGATTAATGCAACTACACTCAACAAAAAACAAACAAACGAAACAATCATCGTAGCAATTTGTACGTTTTGTAAAAATAAATAAATACCGTCATTCATCATCTTCGAGTCCTCCTTTTCTAAATAATTCCTTTCTATTATAGCCTTTGCTTTACTGCCTGTCCAATGGAATTGAAAAAAACACACACTTTTTCACAAAATCTTTATCTTCTTCTACTATTCCACATTAAATCAACACCGAAATAATTTATAACCGCAGAAAATCATGATAAATCCCATAATAAGCAGCCATATTTTAGAAGGCAGCAAAAATGCACAAATTGTAACTACTCCAATGATTAATAGAATCAATCCGAACAACTCAATTTCTCCCGGTCTTCTGCAACATTTTTTTTTGTAATTGCAGTTATGATTTCCCATATGATTTCCCATAGATCTGCCCCTTTTTTATGTTTTAACCATGCATTCCCCAATAAAATATTAAGATTAAAGC
The DNA here is from genome assembly GCA_034927775.1 of Anaerovorax sp. Lineage (GTDB taxonomy): Bacteria > Bacillota > Clostridia > Peptostreptococcales > Anaerovoracaceae > IOR16. The sequence goes on from JAYFPL010000052.1 coordinate 9,957, forward strand.
GACAACCATAATGCAAAGTAATGCATACCACACAGCAAGTGGTATAATCCTCACTATAATCATACTTCCAATCATAGCAAGTGCAATTCCGAGGAATTTGGTTCTATTTTTTGATTTTCGTATTTTTCTCAAAAAAACCACCCACTATAGTCTATGTGGGTGGTAAAGCATTTGTTCCAAGAATCTATTTTCATTCTATTTTAGTTTCAAATTCTGTTTCAGATTCTTTTGCAGCTGTGTCCAATGTAAGAATTGCCTTAAACAAATCTCCATCTACTATAATATCGAATTTTGCCTTCTGTATCTGCATCAAATCCTTTGCTATAGAGAGTCCAAGACCACTTCCTTCCGTACTTCTTGATATATCACCTCGTTTAAAGCGTTCCAGCAATTCCTCTGCCGGAATGTTAAGCGGATTTTCTGATACATTTTTAATCTCTAAAATTGCTGCCTTTGATAAACTTCCTTCCATTTCCTCTCTTAAATCAATATACACTCTCGAATTCTTCTGTGCATACTTAATAATATTGCCAAAGAGATTTTCAACTACACGCCAAAGCAGCTGACCATCTGCCAGAACATAATACTTTTCTTTCTCAGCTTTAATGATAACCTCTAAACCGCGTTCTTGGAAACGATCATTCATTTCACCCAGTCCCTGATTAATTAAGGATAACAATTCAACTTCATGCATATTAACAGGCATATCACCGCTGGAAGCCTTTGCCGCCTCAAATAAATCCTCTGTTAATTTTTTTAATCGAATGCTTTTTTGATCTAAAATCTCTAAATATTTTGGTGCATCCTCTGAATGAAGTCCTTCCTTCTTTAATAAATCAACATAGGTAATAATTGAAGTTAAAGGTGTTTTTATGTCATGAGACACATTTGAAATTAATTCTGTTTTGAGTCTTTGATTTTTTAATTCTTGTTTTACCGCAACATCAAAACCTTCTGATATGTCATTAATGTCTCTTGCCAATTGCTCAAATTCACCTAAGCCATTTCCTTTTATATTAATTTTATAGGTCAAATTCCCATTTTTTACTTCATCGACTCCTTTTTTAATTGCCTCATATTGTTTTACAATCTTTGTACAGTATAACAAGGCTATGATAAGCACTACAGGCAACATGACAATGCTTGCCGAGCAAACACACATCACAATAAGGACAAAAGCCACTTTTCGAATGGTATTACTTCCATGATATAATTCCTTAAACGTGATAAATACGGTTTGCACGATACGCCATAGGATAAAATCGGCTAAAAAACGGTTCGCTTTTATTTTTCTAACTAAGCTTAGCACAAAGAACAACCCAATGGACGCTAGCAGATATGCACCAACATAGAAAAACAGCATTACCGGAGAATAAAAATTTCCGTAATATTCCAGATTGTAGAACTCTCTGAATGTAGCAAATACAAATGCTCCTCCTAAAAACAAGATAGCGGTAATAATAGCAAGCTGAATTTCTGTAAACCAACGATCCACCTTACATAAAATTATGCTTCCTTCCTCATTTTTTTTACCGGTAGTTACCAAAAGATATACAAACAGCACTACCGTCATAAGAAATGAAAACAATATAATACTGATATCCTTTATCAGGTGATTTCGAAGATCTTGGAACAGTTTACTTTGTTGTTCAATATATGTGGTATCATAGGCCATATAAATAGAAATATTTTCATTATAATTGTTACGTAAAAAATTTTCCAGTTCATTTTCCCAATATAATTGTGCTCGGCCTGTCTCAGGATAACTAAAATATTCTCCATCTTGATATATACGATACGCATACTTATTTTGAAAAAACTTTAATAATTCATTTTTGGAGCTATAAGTCTTTTCCTGAAGATTAGTGAAGATATTATTCCCATCGATTGCATAATAATAAAATCCTTCCGTTTTATTTAAAAATGATAAGCTATTTCGGTATTCTCTTAAATCTTGTTCAATCAGACTATTTTTTAATGTTTCAATTTCAGAGGAACATATCGTTTCAAATATCTTTCTCGCATTAGCATTCTCATATTCTAGTACAATTGTATCGTTTTCACCTTCTGCTACCATAGCATCATATTCTTCACTATAATAACGATTTTGATACTTTTCGTAAAATATATTATAGAATAAATCACGCTTTGCATTATCAAATTCATTTTGATTGACTGTATTGCCGTTTTTAATATTTTCCTCATTTTCTAACCAATGCAGCGTACTAAAAATTTCTGTCGTTTTATTATAAAAATCCAATTCCAAAGCATTGCTTTCCATGTAATTTTGAGAAGAAAGTACATCAAATGGCTCTCCATAATATAAACCATCCTGTTGGTCTATCAACAAAATCGCTGCCATCGATGATACAATCGTTGTTATAAAAAATATAGCACAAAGTAAAAAAGCAATCACTTTTCCAAGTGGATTATGACCCAAGTTTTTCAATTTTGTATCCAATTCCCCACACCACCTTTAAATACCTCGGGTTTTTCGGATTGATCTCAATCTTTTCCCGAATCCTTCGAATATGAACCGCCACCGTATTCTCCGGATTATAAGCAGTTTCATTCCAAACCGCTTCATAAATTTGCTCCATTGAAAATACTTTTCCGGCGTTCTGTGTCAATAATTTTAAAATACCATATTCAATCGGTGTCACCGGAACCTGTTCGTCATCCAAAGTTACAGACTTCGTTTCATCATCGACTACAAGTCCTCCCGATCGATACGTACCCGTCTTTTTTTCCATACTGCCAAGATTTACATAACGACGTAATTGTGATTTTACTCTGGCAATCAGCTCTAACGGATTAAAAGGTTTTGTAATGTAATCATCGGCTCCAAGGTTCAATCCTGTTATTTTATCATAATCCTCTGATTTTGCAGAAAGCATGATAATTGGAATATTTTTTTCCTCTCGAATTTTCATGGTTGCACGCATACCGTCCATACGCGGCATCATGATATCCATAAGTACCAGATGCACCTCATTCTTGTCAAGAATATCTAATGCCTCTATCCCATCGTATGCCTTTAGAATGTCATATCCTTCATTTTTTAAATAAACTTCAATTGCTGCTACTATTTCTCGATCATCATCACAAACTAAAATGTTCATATCATTAATCCTTTCATTTTATTAAAAAAATAGGTACCCCCCTTTACTTTATTCGAAAGCCAAAACTGAATTCTGTCTTTCTAATTAAGAGGATACCTTTTATTTCTTACTAAACGTTTTATAAAATTCTTAATATATTCTTACAGATCACCGTTTTTCATATTTTTAAAATATTCCGAACGCAGCATAGACATTAGATGCAAGTCTACATATTTACCATCCTTTTTCCCGGCATGACGCGCAATTCCTTCATATTGAAATCCTAATTTCAGGTATAAATTTGCTGCTCGCTGGTTTTCAGGTACATGATCCAACGTAACTCGCTCCATATGTAAATAAATAAAGCAATATTCCAAAAGCAAACGAAGCGATTCTTCACCAAGACCCTTTCCACGATAGGAGTCCTCACCAATATAAATACGAGTGATGTCAAGGGAATCGGCATGTTGATCCAATCGACTAATAAAAATACGCCCTATTGGCTTATCTTCATCCTTCATAACTATTGTCAATTGTAACATGCTGGAGTCTAACGTTCTTCTAACGAATTCTTGCGCGATTTCATTATAATCCCTGCCTTGACTTATCGTGAAAAACTCAATAATATACGGTTGTGCCTCCCACTTTGCAAACAATGTGCAGTCTTCAAATGTAGAAGGACGTATAAGTAGATGATTTGATTGCATAACTGCCTCCTATCTTCACGCTATATTCCTTTCGTGATGTCTTAAAATTGAATCTATGTTAACTTTATCACAGTTGATGACAAAAGAAAAGAAAAAGCATATACAATCTATTTTATTCGTATTTAATTTGACACAAATGCAACAATTAATCCTATGATTGCAATCACGATCTTCAACAACGTTAAAGATTGGTTTTCCTCCGAATCTTCCGAATCCTGATTAAGGGTTTCATTATATTCCTCTTTGTAATTTTGTTCCTGCTCTTCAATTTGGCTGTCGTTGTCTTCAATTTGGCTTTGCGTATGTATTTCAACAGTATTTTCATCTTGGTCCGTTATTTCTTCACTTAATTCTTTTAATTTTTGAATGGAATCTTTCATTGAGGATTTTAAATCATTTATATGTACCTTTACCGATTCCGATTTGACGAAACTCTCAGCTGTCTTTTTCGTAGAAATAGCTTTATTTTTCATATCAGAAATTCTTATACTAACTTCTTTTTCCAATGAAAAGTCATCCAGATCACCCAGATATTTGCTTGTTAATTTCCGCTCCCATTTTTCTTCGATGGGGTTATATATTACATCGCTTCTTCTGGCAGCCGAAGCATTCTTTCGCTCTATCATCTCAAATCCTCCCTTTAAAGATAACGTTCCAAAACAATAAAAATTCGGTCTTTTCTTGTCTCTTTTCCAATTTCCTTTATGATTACCTTACCCTTGCCTCTTAAAACAAGTTTATCTCCTTTGCTAAGTAGAATGTCAGGTTTTAGCTTCTGTACACCATTTACGGAAACAATCCCTTTTGAAATGGCTTCTGCCGCCTTTGATCGAGACATTGAAAATGCAGAGGCAACTAAATTATCCAATCGCAAAGAAGCAACAGTATCTTTTATTTCCTTCCGTTTTCCTATCGGTACAACAAGCTGATCAACGGAACACAACTCTGTCTTCAATCGCATGTTTGCAGCCTTTTCATAATGCAGCAGAAGGAAATTTGCAATATCCTCAAAGGTAATGATATCACACCCCTTTTTTTGGACTATGATATCACCTATTTTCTCCCGTTTTATCCCTAAACTCAGCAGAGATCCTAAATAATCACGGTGAGAAAGTTCGCGATGACCATCGTAAGTAATATGCAAAAGAATGAGTGGATTTTCATCCGGATTTTTTTCAAAATAATCTTCTATCCCCAACTCTCTTTCAAAAGGAATATAGTCAGGCAAAAATAAGGCAATATTTCGCTCGGCGTCCTCATATCCGCCATAAATAACATAACGCAATCCTTTTTGACTCCTACAATACTGTTCAATTATATTACGTTGCCGCACATCAAAAAAGGCCGAATGCGTGGCCCTGTACTGTTCCGTGCATTGGCTAATTTTATCTTTTATTCCTGCAATTAGTATTTGATCTTCTTTTAACATATTTCGACTTTAAATTCCTTTAAACTATTAATATTCTAGATTATTATATATAATTGACTTTATTTTTACAAATGTTACAATGAAATCTATGTAAAGTTTTAAAAAATTCGCAAAAAAAGGAGATCCTCTATTGAATAAAAAAATCATCTTTGCTGACTTAGGATTAATACTGCTTGCTATCATTTGGGGAGCCGGATTTGTTGCGGGAAAAATTGGTCTTGAATCATTGACACCATTTTACCTAAATGCTTTTCGTTATCTTATTGCAAGCTCAATATTATTTATATTTTCTTTTTCTCAATTCAAATATATTAACCGAAAAACAATACTGTATAGTTCTCTAATTGGATTATGCATGTTTACGGGCAATGCTTTTCAAACTACCGGACTGCAATATACAACCCCAGCTATGCAAAGCTTTATTGTTTCTTCATATACAGTAATTGTACCATTTATTTCATGGATTCTATTAAAAGAAAAACCTTCCAAGCAAATCGTATTTGCAGCAGTCATTGCAATGTTCGGTATTGGAATTCTTATATTAAATAAGAATTTATCCATGGGATTTGGTGATTTTTTAACACTAATTTTTGCATTTACCTTTTCTCTTCAAATTGTTTTTACAGGTGTTCTTATTAAACATTTGAATTTAATGCTATATACTTTTTTATCCCTTTTCACAGCTGGACTGTTATCTTTCGTTTGTGCGTTGGTTGTCGAAGAACCAATTCTATTTTCAAACATTTCGGAAAGAAGTATTCTTGCAGTACTTTATTTATCTATTTTAAATACGACGGTTGCCTTTTTACTCCAAAATATTACACAAAGATATGCGCCTGCTACTCATGCAGCCTTATTAATGTCTTTAGAAACTGTCTTTGGAACTATTTTTTCTATTTTATTAGCTGGAGAAGTTTTTCCCTTAAAAAAAGTAATTGGATGCGTTATTATGTTTATAGCCATTATTATATCAAAAATACCTATAAGTGCATGTACATTGAAAAACACTCCAAATTCAGAAAGTGCAGAATAACAATTCCGCTTTACTGCAACAAATCTAAAAGTGCTTTTGGTTCGTCTATGATATAATCTGCTCCTACTTTTTTCAGCAGTTCCTTGGTACGAAATCCCCAAGTTACACCAACACTTTTCAGCCCCGCATTTTTTGCCGTTAATATATCAACATCCGAATCTCCGACCATGATTGCACTCTGAGAAACAGAATTCAATGATTTTAACACTATGTTTATTCCATCCGGATCTGGTTTTTTGGGTATCCCTTCTTTTTCTCCAATGAAAACGTCAAAAAAGTTTTCAAAGTAATGCACAGTCAAAGCGCATACGGCTTCATGATATTTATTTGAAATGACCGCCGTCTTATATCCTTGCTTTTTTAAAGCCTGCAAGAGTTCTATGATTCCTTCATAAGGTCTTGTTTTATTTTCTTTATTCTTTTCATAATGTCTTTCAAAAAGTGTAAAGCATCGAGCAATGTCTTCTTTACTAATATGATTTGGGACTGCTCTTTCAATCAATTTCCAAACACCATTTCCTACAAAAGCACGAACTTCCTCTAATGTTCGAATTGGATATCCCATCTCCTTCAATGCTGCATTGGTACTATCGCACAAATCTTCTAAAGAATTTAATAAAGTACCATCTAAATCAAAAATTACGGTATCAAATTTTTTCATCTTCTTTTGCTCTTTCTATTTTTTCAGGCCAAATAATTTTATCTCTTGTAATATCCTTTAAAGTATTACAACCTGTCATTTTCATTGCATCCTTTAACTCATTTATTATTTTCTTTGTATAAATCTCAACGCCTTCTTCATTTCCACCATAAGCAGCCACTACATACGGTCTTCCGATTAGCACTCCATCTGCTCCTAATGCAAGAGCTTTAAATACATCTAAACCTGTTCGGATGGCTCCGTCTATAAGAATTGTCATTCGATTACCAATTGCCTCTTTAATATTTGGCAATACTTCAACCGGTGCCAACGCATGATCCAATACTCTCCCACCGTGGTTTGAAACTACGATTGCATCCGCACCAGATTCTAATGCTTTTAAAGCACCCTTTACTGACATTACCCCTTTAATAATAAAAGGAACATGTATCTTTGAACGAATTTCTGACAATTCTCTAATGTTTTTAGGTCCGACTTCCTTATCGGAATCAAATATTAATGGTAATCCCGCAGAATCTACATCCATAGCAATTGCAAAAGCACCCGCTTTTTCTGCCTGTTCAATTTTATTAAAGATTGTCTCTTGATCCCATGGCTTTATTGTAGGAATTCCCGTTCCACCTGCTTTTTCAATCACAGACAAAGGATCATCAAAAAAATGACTCGAAACACCGTCACCGGTAAATGCTACACAACCTACCTTTAACATTCCATGGATCAATTTTTCGGCGTAGCTTTTTTCAGTAAAGTGTCCAGTGTAATTACTTGCCATACCACTGATTGGTGCCGCAAAAATAGGTGCTGCAAATTGTTTTCCAAATAATGTAACCGAACAATCTTGTTCTTTCTTTTTATAAATGGTATCCATTGAAACTTTTATTTCAGCTAATTTTTCATAACTTCGAACAAAAGACTGCCCTGTACCTTTTCCACCAGTTCCGGGAATTTCTCCACGGCAAGCAAGACCGTTACAATACTTACAAACCCAGCAACTCGGAGGCATTAATTTCTTAGCATTTTCTAAAACTTCTTCATAAATCATAGTACCATTCTCCTTATCAACTTTTTGTGAAGAAACGAAACAATAACGGACGTTTTATTTCAACAGCTTTTTTCGGACATAGTTCCTGACAACAAAAACAACGAATGCATTTTTCCAAATCTACATACGGACGTTGCTCTTTCATATAAATAGCGGAAGGTGGGCAATTTTTATAGCAATCTTCACATCCTATACATTCCTGATGTAAGAAAATTGGTCTTGGCTGACATGTAGAGTCAACTAATTTTCTTATAAAATGAGGATAGTCTCCAGACAACGGATTAATTAATTTTACTACTGGAGCTTTAAAATCATCTAAAACAAACGACTGCAACGGATCACCGACAAACGAAATATTAGAAATATCCGTTTTACACAAGCCACGATCCATACTTCTTTTTACAGTAGGAATGGATTGCGGTGCAGCACCAATTATGGCAGAAGCCGCGAAATCCATTGCAAACGCATCTTGAGAAGCAATGACAACACCTACATTCCGTGGCGTTCCCGAAGTTGGTCCATCACCTTCCATTGCAACAATACCATCAATAAAAGAAAGAACAGGATTTGCACACAAATAAATATCAATAAGTGCATCAGCAAAGTCCTCAGGTTCAGAACGGTTTAAGTGGTATTCCGCCTTTAATGTTCCAGGAATCGTACCAAACATATTCTTTACTGCTCCTGTCATTCGCATCATTCCATGTGTTTTCAGTTTACTTAAATTGATTACCTTATCGACCTCACGTAATACATTAATATTCGTTAGTCTTTTAAGCAATCGCCCATTCGGATTTTTTACCTCCGAATATCCTACATTATAATTTAACTTTGCACCACTTTTCTCAGCAGCTTCTTTCATACCACAAACCTGATAAATTGCCTTTAATCGGTTTTCAGTAAAAAGCCCTCCGGGACTATCTCCAATAATAACCTGTACTCCTTGTTCCATTAAAAGATCTGAAACTGCTTGTACAAAAACTGGGTGACTGGTTGCTGCAAGTTCCGGTGCCTTTTTCATTACTAAATTTACTTTCAGAAGAACTTTCTCTCCACGCGAAACAAACAATGACCATCCACCTAAGTTTTCTACGGACTGATTAATCACTGACCTTACTGCATCATATTCATATTCATAAGATTTGCAGGAAAGGAGAGAAACTAAATTTTTATTTTCATTTTGCACGAAACATTTCCTCACTATATTCTTTTTTATATTGAAATAAATTGTAAAATTATTTACTTAAGCAACAGTTTTTTTACCTTTTCTTCTTGTTCAAAAAGAACACAACCTCCAATGTGATCTGCAGCCATAACATTCTCTTCACTCAGTTTCATAAATAAAGGAGAATGCAATGCTTCCTTTAAAGAGGTTGCTACGACATTAATATCAGAAAATGGAGAGAACGGACAAGGTTCTGCTCCTCCTTTGGCATTAATATGTAAAAAGCCTCTTCCTGCTGCAAGACATCCACCTGAGGCTTTCTCATCTCCAGGGAATGACAGGAAGACCATATCATTCCACTTTTTTCGAAGCTTATACAGCTGCTCAGATAAATATTCCCGTTCCTCTTCGCTAGGAGTCAATTCTCTTGTCGAAGCATCTACCGGTACATATTCTACATAAATAATACCTTTACAACCCTTCTTATGTAAAGTATCAACAAAAGTATGTTCTGAAACTTCTTTTATATTACGTTTTGTGACGGTTAAAGATATTCCATATAAAATACCTTTACGATTCATTTCATCCATTACCTGCATCAGTTTTTCATAAACCCCATCACCCCGGCGTTCATCTGTAATGTGGGCGGAGCCTTCAATACTTAACAGTGGAATTAAATTACGGTATTTTTGAAGTGTTTTAATATAAGATTCATTAATCATTGTCCCATTCGTGAAGATAGGAAATAAAATTTCGGGATACTTTGCCGCTTCTTCGATTATATCTTTTCTTAAAAGCGGCTCCCCTCCGGCCAAAAGAATAAAGCCAATTCCAAGATTTTTAGCTTGATCAAAAATATGACTCCATTCATTACTTGTTAAAGTATCTTCCCCTAAATTTTCTCCACAGGAATGATTTTCTCTTGCATAACATC
>JAYFPL010000151.1:0-7325 GCA_034927775.1 Anaerovorax sp.
ATAACACTTCAGTCTATTTCCATCTTAGAACATTGCGATATTACAATTGAACAAGATAATCAAATAGCAGATTATATTAATTATATTTTATCAAAATAACAGTAAATTTTTTTTCATAAGAGGGATGTTTTTAAAACATCCCTTTTGCATTCTTCATTCTTCTAATTTCTTTAATCTTCAACATAAATTTGATTTACTAATCTCTTAATTACTTCTCACGTTTCTTTTCTTCATTCCTTTATCCTAATATTTAAAAAGGAAAAATATAATTTATACTTTTCATTTCTAGAATTTAACCCAATTGCGTCAACCCGAATACAATGAAATAGTAAAAAAAATGGAGGTTTATTTTTATCATGGAAATTACTCAATTAAACATTGGCATGCAAGCATCAGATTTTGCAGCGATGTCAACAATGGGACCAATTAAAATGTCCGATTTTAAAGGCAAATGGGTTGTCTTTTTCTCGCATCCGGGAGATTTTACCCCTGTTTGTACAACGGAATTCGTTGCCTTTGCACAAGCCAATCAGGATTTTGTAGATCGAAATGCACAATTATTAGGAATTAGCATTGATAGTAACCCATCGCATCTTGCGTGGATCTATGACATTTACTTAACAACCGGAATTACAATTCCATTTCCGATTATCTCAGATCGAACCGGAGACATCGCTCGTTCATACGGTATGTTTGCTCCGGATGTTACAACGCAATCAACAATTCGTGATGTATTTATCATTGATCCAATGCAGGTAGTACGGGCTATTTTAATTTATCCTGCAACAAATGGAAGAAACATTCAAGAAATACTAAGGCTGTTAATCGCAATTCAAACAACCGATGAATATAAGGTTTTAACACCGGCAAACTGGGAGCCGGGCCAGCCTGTTTTGGTACCGCCTCCAATGACATACGATGGATTACTCAGACGTCAAACAGATCCACAAGAAATTGGTCTTGAATGTGAGGATTGGTTCTGGTGTTATAAAATGGCAACATTGCCGGAACCAAAATAAAAACAGGCATATTACAAAAGGTCTTGATGTTTTTATAAAATTACGTCATAATGAAATAGACCACTTTGATAAAAATAACCCTTGAAATTTCAAAGCAAATTGATTTTTCAAGGGTTTTTAAAAATTCTTTTCAAATTATATAAGAAGATATTTAAACGAAAGAGAGAGGGCATTTTATGCACGATACTAAACATATACAAAATAAACAAGAAGCATTGGTTTCAATTTTAAAAAATTGCAATAACCTTGCAATTGCTTTTTCAGGAGGAGTTGACAGTACCTTTCTTCTACTGTTTGCAAAAGATATCTTAAAAGAAAATGTTGTTGCAATCACGGTGGATTCCCCTATGTATTCAAAAGAAGAGTTAATGGATGCCAATCTCTTCTGCAAAGAACATAATATAAAACATTATCACGTTACATTGAGCGAACAATCTTTTCATACTTTCTCACATAATCCTCCTAACCGATGTTATTTATGTAAGAAAATTATTTTTACTGAGATTTTAAAGAAAGCAAAAGAACTTGAAATTTTTTCCGTTGCAGACGGAACCAATTATGATGACATCAATGACTATCGACCCGGTCTTTTGGCTCTAGAAGAACTTGATATAATAAGTCCTTTAAAAGACGCAGGTTTTACAAAAGAAGAAATACGTCAATTATTAAAAACAAGAAATAATACTTCCTGGGACAAGCCGCCATTTGCTTGTCTTGCTTCTCGCATTCCATATGGAGAAGAAATTACAATTGAAAAATTGAAGGCGATTGATTTGCTAGAAAAAGAGCTTCATCAATTCGGATTTAAACAATGTCGTGTACGTCATCATGGCAGCATTGCACGTATCGAGGTTTCTCCGGAAGAGCGCAGTAAATTTTTCAATCTTTCACTTATGGACCAAATAGACACTGCTGCAAAAAAAATGGGATTTCTCTATGCCGCATTGGATCTTGGCGGTTATCAAATGGGAAGCCTAAATCAAACTTTAGAAAGGTAAAACACTATGGATCATTCTTACTTAATGAAAGTGCTGAATCAAGTTGCAAGTGGAGAAAAAAAACCAGAAGACGCGATTGAACAATTAAAGACACTCCCTTTTGAGGAGTTGGAATTTTCAACGATTGACCAGCATCGTAATCTTCGGACAGGTTACCCAGAGGCCATTTTTTGTGAAGGAAAAACGCCGGAACAAGCTGCAGAAATAGTACGTCATATGATGATTCATAATACAAATATCCTTGCAACGCGTGCTTCTCAAAACCATTATGATGCTATTAAACAGGTTGCTCCGGATGCAGTATATCATGAACTGGCGCGTATTATTGTTATAAAACAAAGAGAAATACAATGTTCTGAAAAAACAATTGCTGTAATTACTGCTGGAACTGCAGACATTCCTGTTGCAGAAGAAGCAGCAATTACTGCTGAAATTCTTGGCAACAAAGTCGATCGTATTTATGATGTTGGTGTTGCCGGGATTCATCGTTTATTATCAAAAACAAAACAAATCCGTACTGCAAATGTCATTATTGTTGTAGCAGGTATGGAAGGGGCCTTAGCAAGTGTTGTCGGCGGTCTTGTGGACAAGCCGGTGATTGCCGTTCCTACAAGTGTAGGATATGGAGCCAGCTTTGGAGGTATATCTGCTCTCCTGACGATGTTAAACAGCTGCGCAGCCGGCGTAGGCGTAGTAAATATTGACAACGGTTTTGGTGCTGCATATCTTGCATCTAATATTAACAAACTGTAATTTATACTTTATGGGAATAAAGTTCTAAAAATAAGAAAGGAATTATTATGGAACGTATTTTATACTTTGATTGTTTTTCCGGTATCAGTGGCGATATGACACTGGGTGCATTAATCGATTTAGGAGTTGATCCTTCTTATTTAAAATCAGAATTAGAAAAGCTCCACATTTCTGGTTACACTTTAGAAATAAAATCGACTGAACAAAATGCGATACAAGGTACGGATGTTATTGTCCATCTTACTCAAGAAACACAAGAAGCTCACGATCATGATCATCCACATAATCATCATTGCCATGAGCACCATCATGAACATCATGAAGATAATCACCACGAGCACTATCATGAACATCTTGATAATGACCATCACGATACTGATTTAAAACACAACCATCATCATGAATCGGATCAGCACAATCATAACCACGAACATAATCATGGCCATCATCATGAACATCAAAATGCCCGCAATTTATATGATATTATTGAAATTATTAATCAGAGCTCAATAAAAGCAAGAGCGAAAGAACAAGCAATTTCGATTTTTACTGAGATTGCAAAGGCCGAAGCAACAGTTCATGGTAAAACATTGCATGAAGTTCATTTTCATGAAGTCGGTGCTACCGACTCTATTGTAGACATTGTCGGAACCGCAATCTGTTTGGACTATTTAAATGTCGACCGTATATGTTGTTCTATCATTCAAGATGGTCACGGATTCATTGAATGCCAACATGGTCTGCTTCCCGTTCCGGTCCCTGCCGTTTCCCAAATGCTTGCAGAAAGTAAACTAACACTGGTTTTTAGTGATGTTCGAGGTGAATTGGTCACTCCCACCGGCTTTGGTATTTTAAAAGCAACTGTCTCAGATTGTGGTTCTATGCCAAAAATGAAAGTAGAAAAAATTGGTTATGGCTTCGGGAAGAAAAAAACGGGTAAATTTAATGCATTAAGAGTTTATCTAGGAACAGCCTCTTTAGATTTAAACATTCCGACTTATCCAAACGAATTAAATACACATACAAACACGGTTTCTGTTATCGAAACTTCTTTGGATGATGAAACCGGTGAAGTTCTTTCCTATACAATGGATTGCTTATTCGATGCAGGTGCCTTAGATGTATATTATACACCAATTTACATGAAGAAAAATCGTCCAGGCGTTTTATTAACTGTACTTTGCAATGAAGAAGACTTGCAAACAATGGCTGATATTTTATTTCATGAAACTTCTACAATCGGACTTCGCTATCGAAAAACAGATAGATTAACCTTACCACGTAATACAGAAAAGATAGAAACACCATTAGGCGCTGTTCGAATCAAACAAACGGCATCTAAAGGCTTTCAAAAATACAAGCCGGAATTTGACGACTGTGTCACGCTTGCAAAAAAACATCATTTGTCCCTCAAAGAAATTCAACGTCAACTAGAATCATTTCTATCAAAACAATTATAAAAAACATGGTTTTTTTTCAAAGAAAATGGTAAGATAAAGCTAAGAAAGAATGGGAGGAAAGTGCAATGAGAGGTATCGCAAGAACTGGTCTTATCTTGGGAATTGTAGCATCTGCAGTATCCGCAACGGCTATAATTTTCAGCGCTATCAGTCTACTTAGAACAAGATAAACATTATAAAACAAATCTTACAAAAAACGACTCAAAAGCTCTGACAAGAGCGATTAGAGTTGTTTTTTCTTTTTTTTAGATTACTTTTATTTCATAATGTAATATTAATTTGGACACATTATTGATATGGAGGTAGAAAAATGAACGGAAATGTAGAGCTTTTAAATTTTGTCTATCAAAACTCTGAGATGGGCGTAAATACCATTAAACAATTGAAAGAAATCGCAGTTGATGGTGATTTCAGAAAGCATTTACAGTCACAGTTAAATGAATATGATAGAATTCATACTACTGCTAAATCTTTATTAAACAAAAATAATTATGATGAAAAAGGAATAAGTGCACTTGATAAAATAAAAACCTATTTAATGATTAATATCCAAACATTAACAGACAAAACGCCCTCTCATATTGCGGAGATGTTAATTATCGGCAGTAATATGGGTGTAATCGATGCAATAAAAAACATTCGTAAATATGCAGGCGCTGAAAAAGAAGCTTTGGATTTAATGAAAAAACTTCTACAATTTGAAGAAGATAATATCATACAACTAAAAAAATTTCTTTAAAAAAATCGAAGTGTCTATGGCGTAGATGTATTATTTAAAAGGGACTGGATTGAAAATTCAGTCCCTTTTAGATCTCCACTTTCTAATCCTTCCATCATGTACTTGATTCTATTAGGCCCTACAGGGCCTTACAAAATCTAATTGGTTGACTAGCTTGTCTCATTTCTATCCCTACTACTGTTGTTTATGACATTGCAAAACCAAAGACTACATATCCGATAAATGATATTGCTGTAACAACTCCTATGTATGGCAGCTGTGCAATTGCATAATCTACGTTATTAATTCTGCAAGCTGAAGCTGACAGCAGAGTTACGTCTGAATAGAAGCAAGCCTGTGCACCGAAGCATGCAGCTGAGATAATTGCTCCCAGTGTGAGTGGAATACTTGCGCCACTTGAAGCAGCCAGTGGCAGAATGATTGGAGTACATACTGCAGGGATACTCCAGATATTACCTGTTGCGAAGCATACAAGACCTATGAGTATAAATGCGATTGCCGGAAGCCAGGCTGCACTCATATATGGACCTGCAACGTCGATCAGGTAGTCAGGTAAACCGATAAGGCTGATTGATTCTCTATAGAATAATGATGTAACGAGTACAACTGCTATAAACAGCATATCTTCAAGACCCTTGTAACAAGCGTCACAGAATTTACCAAGACTCATCATCTTAGTTGGAACGAACAGAACGAAACAAGCGAAGATACCACAGCTTACACCGTAAAGGATATCATCCAGCCATAAAGTTACGATTACAACAACTGCCATTGGTACGATGAATGCCCAAAGATGTGGTGTTATTTCTTTTTCTTCCTTAGCATTATCATCAGTGATAGCACCCATTACTTCACCGAGTTCATCGCCCTGGTTCTGCATGTTACTTGATGCTGGCCAAAGCTGTCCGGTTTCTGCAACTCTCTGATATGCCTTCTTAATACCACCCATCTTAGGAACGATTCCCAGAATTACCAGGAGTACGAAGATTACACAGAGGAATGGATAGAAGAAGTATGGCATGATATGGTAGTAAATGCTCATTGCACTGTCACCTACTACTGCAGCTTCTTCCTGCTGTTCAAAGATTCCTGAGAAGAATACTACCCATGCGGAAATCGGTATAATCAGACAAACTGGAGCCGATGTTGTATTGATGATGTAGCAAATCATTTCTCTCGGTGTCTTGTGTTCATCTGAAAGTGTAAGTACACAGTTCGCAGTAACCAGGATGCTGAGGTAGTCGTCGATGAAGATTACAATTCCGCATAACCAGGTCATGAATAATACTTGTTTTTCTGACTTGATATACTTTCTAGCTAAGTCACCTACTGCTACAGCTCCCTTTGACTGTCTGAGCAGCTGTACAAAGCATCCAAACAACAGACAAATGATTACGATATAGTTGTTATCTGCATCGCATGATGCTGAAAGTAATGCATCCATCATTGGTATGAAGAACGCTGCCTTATAGTAAAATATATATCCGAGTATACCAGATAACATGATACTCAGGATACACTTCTTAGTCACAAGCGCGAATACTAAGAAACCTAGCGCTGGAATTAAGGTGATGATTCCTAAATTAGTACCGTCCATAGTGTGTCCTTTCTCTTAAATTAACAATAAATAATTTTTTATACTCTGCCCAAAATTTCTACAATTAAATTTATTTCATTTTTAAAAAAATTTTCTATTTCTGTTAGCCTCTCTTCTGTCGGTTGTTCGAATTCCTCCTGCGTACCACCCACGTTTCTTTTCTTGCTGATTCCAAGGCTGTGGTATGGGAGCAGATTCACTCGTTTAACTCCAATTTCTCTGTAAAGTTCGCCCGTACGCTTAATTATGTCGCCGCTGTCATTAACTCCCTTGATAAAAGGCATTCTCATAATCAGCTTATCCATAGTTCTCGCATCTGCTGCGAGCATTCTTAGGTTGTCAATTATCCGCTGATTGCTGACTCCCGTGTACTCTCTGTGAACTTTGTCGTCAATTGATTTCATATCGTAAAGAATGTCCGTGACGTTTTCCATGAGAGCCATTTCCATGAGAGCCTGTGAATCTCCAAAGCCAGATGTATCCATGCACACGTTGATGCCTCGTTTGCCCGCTTCATCGATAAGCTTGCTTACAAATTCTGCATGCATGAGGATTTCTCCTCCGCTGACTGTAATACCGCCCTCCGTGTTATCATAGAAACCTTTATCCTGCTCCGCTATGCAGAGTATTTCATCTATGGTCATTGGCTTGGCTACAGGTCTTAGGGCCTGTGCATAGCACTCGTCTGCACACTTGAGACACACGTCGCATTTGATTCTGTCAATTACAACTCCCTCTTCCGGGTTCATTGTCACTGCA
>JAYFPL010000002.1:0-5181 GCA_034927775.1 Anaerovorax sp.
TATGCTTGCATTACATCATTTCCCTGTAAACCTTCTTTTAAATCGTTGATTCCTTTTAATCCGGATCCGGAAACTGCTTGATACGTTGAGTAGATGACTCTCTTTAATTTGAATTTATCATCAAGCGGTTTTAATGCAACCATTGCTTGAATCGTAGAACAGTTTGGATTTGCAATGATGCCTTTGTTCCAAGAAATATCCTCCGGATTTACCTCAGGTACAACAAGCGGTACTTCTTTGGCCATTCTCCATGCACTACTGTTATCTACAACGGTTACACCATGGGCAGCTGCAATTGGAGCATATTTTTCACTTGCAGTTCCACCTGCGGAAAACAATGCAATATCAATTGGCTTATCAAAGGAATGCTCATTTAATTCTTCCACAACGTATTCTTTACCTCTGAAAGTTATTGTTTTTCGTGCGGATTTAGCGGAAGCCATAAGATAAAGGTTCTCGAATGGGAAATCTCTCTCTTCAAGGACCTTTAAAAAAGTACTGCCTACTAGCCCTGTAGCACCTACAACTGCAACATTTGGTTTTTTGTTCATAATCGTTTTCCTCCTATCATGTATATTCAATATGATTTGAATTGTTAATATAATTATATTTTTCCATTATATCTTATTTCAATGGGAATGTTAATGACTTTTTTTAAGTGCAATAGTTATTTTTTGTTAAAAGAAAGAATGTTTTATGATATAATATAAAGTTAGTAACGTAATTACGATAAAATAGGTGGATTGTCTTAATAATTACTAAATAAAAGTAATTTTCGACAAAAAACCGTTTATTATAATTTTGATTGTATTCGGATTCGAACTTCGAAAATAATCAAAAAGATAGAGAGGAAATTTCATGACGGAGCAAAAGAAAAAACCAGGGAGACCACCTGGCAGTAAAAATAAAAAAAGTGGAAAAAGTGGAAAAAGCAAACAGGAAATTGAAAAACTTGCAGTAAAAAAACGATTGCGTGATGAAATATGGTCCATCCTTTTTATGGCGATTGGAGCATTTCTTGTTGTTTCATTGCAAACAGAAGCAGCCGGACAATTTGGACATGCCATTAAAGTTTTACTCATGGGTTTTTTAGGAAGTGTAGCGTATATACTGCCATATTATTTGATTCTATATGCGCTTTTGCTTTTTACAAAAAACACAGCACACATTGGAAAACGATCCACGATATGTGTTACCTTAATATTATTATTGTTAACCATACTAAATGCTTCATTGCATTTAAGCGCTGATGGCTCTGAAACGTTTGGACTTCAATTTTTAAAGACTATATTTGATATCGGAACAGAGAGCGGTGGCGTCTTTGGTATGACGCTTGGGTTTTTCCTGATTACTTTAATTGGTAAAACCGGTTTGTATATTTTCTCGGTAGTTGGGATTGCGATTTGCATATTATTGGTCTTGGATACACCTCTTTCCCATTATTTAGATGAGTTGAAAATAAAACGTCAAGCAATGATTAAGCAGCGTGAAGAGGAAAAAGAAGCAGAGGAAGAGGTGCTGCAAGAGGAAGAAGCAATAGCAGTTGCAAAAATTGATACGGCTAATGTTTCTGTAGAGAAAGGCTTGAATACAAAACTTTCACCTGCTGTTCCAGCACGTATGTCTGTCGGTCAAATGAAGATTATTGATTATATGAAGGATGATGAACTTTTTGAAAAAGGAGAATCAACTTCTTTTGAGAGCGGAATTGAAGAACCTCGCTTGCAGGAACCGGGTAAAGGATTGGAAGAAATGAGCGAATCATCCCCAGAATTATGCAATCCGGTGATACCTACTAAAATAGCAAGTGAAGTTATGGAAGGACCTGTAAAAGGAAATTATGTTCCGCCATTTAAAGAGAAAGAAAAAGAAGTTGAGGAGATACCAGTTTCCATTCCATCCTCATCATCTTCAAAATCAGTCGTTTATAAAGAACCACCAATCGATTTGCTGAATAAGGTATCTACAGATAAAAACATTGGTGAAAAGGTAGCATTACAAGCTAAAGCAGTGAAATTAGAAGAAACCTTACATAATTTTGGAGTGAATGCAAAGGTGCTGCAGGTTACAAAAGGACCGGCGGTCACTCGCTATGAAATACAGCCGAATACCGGAGTGAAGGTAAGCAGTATCGTACGTTTGGCAGATGATATTGCTTTAAATTTGGAAGCAAAGAGCATTCGCATGGAAGCACCGATTCCGGGGAAGGCAGCGGTTGGCATTGAGGTTGAAAATGACCGTGTGAATATGGTTTCGATTCGAGAGATTATTGAATCTGGTGAATTTAAAAAAGCAAAATCCAAAATAACCTTTTCAGTTGGAAAGGATATTGCTGGAAAAGCAATTGTGGCAGATTTAAAAGGTATGCCTCATATGTTGATTGCAGGATCGACAGGTTCCGGAAAGAGTGTTTGCATCAATAGTTTAATTGTAAGTATTTTATATAAAGCAAAGCCGGAGGAGGTAAAATTTGTACTGATTGATCCAAAGGTAGTAGAACTGAGCAATTATAATGGAATTCCACATCTGTTAATTCCGGTGGTAACCGAGCCGAGTAAAGCAGCTGCTGCATTGAATTGGGCGGTAGCCGAAATGACAGACCGTTACAAGAAGTTTGCGGAAGAAGGTGTACGAGATCTGGAGTCCTTTAATAAGAGTGTAAAAGGAAAAGAGGAAGAAGATCGTGTTTTACCGCAGATAGTCATTATTATTGATGAGTTGGCTGATTTGATGATGGCAGCACCATCTCAAGTGGAAGAAGCTATATGCCGCTTGGCACAAATGGCGCGAGCAGCCGGTATGCATTTGATTGTTGCGACACAGAGACCATCCGTAGACATTATTACCGGAGTCATCAAAGCAAATATTCCATCTCGTATTGCATTTGCAGTTTCTTCTCAGTTTGATTCCAGAACCATTTTGGATATGAGCGGAGCAGAAAAACTGGTAGGTAAAGGAGATATGTTATTTAGTCCAATCGGTATGTCGAAACCAACTCGTGTACAAGGATGTTTTATTTCAGATAGCGAAGTACATAATGTTATTGAGTTTTTAAAACAAAATGGAGAAGAACCACAATATGCTTCTGATGTATTGCATAGCATTGAACGAGTAAAAGCGGATGCTCATGAGGAAGATGTGGATGAACTCTTGTCAGATGCCATTGAAACGGTCGTACGTGCAGAGCAAGCTTCGGTTTCGATGCTGCAGCGTCGCTTCCGTATTGGATATAACCGTGCGGCAAGATTAGTTGATATGATGGAAGCAAGGGGCATTATTGGTCCTGCAGATGGAAGTAGACCTCGTAAAGTTTTAATGACTTTAGATGAGTTAATGGGTTTAAATGAAAAAAATGAAGAAGGGAAAGGAACAACTGATTGAAGATATTTATTGAAACGCTTGGATGCGAAAAAAATACGGCAGATTCTGAGAGCGTTGCTGGAATTTTGGAACGTACGGGTCATGAGATTGTATCATCACCGATACAGGCAGAAGTCATTATGGTTAATCCGTGCGGTTTTATAAATGAGGCAACGGAGGAGTCCATTGATCGTATTTTTGACATGGCAGAATATAAGAGGAACGGCGGTATCTTAATTGTTTCCGGATGTTTGAGTCAACGATACGGAGAAGAATTGTATGAACAGATGCCAGAAGTAGACATATTCTTAGGAGTCAATGATTATCAAAATCTGCCTCAGATTCTGGAACAGCATAAAAATGGAAAAAGGGAAAAGCATATTAATACGTATGAGAAGGCCTATATGGAACTTGGAAAGCGGAAGCGAACCAATCCATCATACAGCGCTTACTTAAAAATAGCAGAAGGCTGTGATAATGTATGTGCTTATTGTATTATTCCTGCCATTCGCGGCAGATATCGAAGCCGAAAAAAAGAAGACATTTTAGCAGAAGCAAGAGAACTTTCAGAAAATGGATGTAAGGAATTAATTTTAATTGCCCAGGATGTTACGGCATATGGGAAAGACCTTTACGGAGAGTATTGTTTGCCGGACTTGGTCAATGCACTTTGTGAGATTGAGCAGTTGCATTGGATAAGGCTCATGTATTGTTATGAAGATCGTATCACGGATGAATTGATTGCAGCTATGGCAAATCAAGAAAAGGTATGTCATTATATCGACATTCCGATACAGCATGGAAGCGATGTCATCTTAAAAAGTATGAATCGACATTCCACGAGAGCATCTATTACCAATACGATTCATCGTTTGCGCGAGGCAATTCCAGATATCCATATTCGTACAACAATGATTACGGGGTTTCCGGGAGAACGAAAAGCGGAATTTGAAGAATTGGTTGAGTTTATAAACGAAATGCGCTTTGAACGGTTGGGAGTATTTTCCTATTCTAAGGAAGATGGGACTGCAGCGGCCTCTATGAAAGGTCAGGTTCGTGAAGAAACAAAATTAAAAAGAAAAGATCTGATTATGTCTATGCAGCGTGAGATTTCCTTAGAATGTAATCGGCAGCACATTGGACAAACGCTTGAAGTACTAGTAGTGGATAGAGAAGAGGATGGCACTTATATCGGAAGGAGTGCTTATGACGCACCGGAAATCGATAATGAGGTAATCTTTACTGCTCAAGGTGAGTATGAACCAGGCACTTTTTTACAAGTAAAAATTACAGATGCTTTTGATTATGATTTAATTGGAGAAGCGGAGGAAGAAAAATGAATTTACCTAATAAATTAACAATGTTAAGAATGCTATTAATTCCTGTATTTATTATTACTTTAATGACAGGCTATTCATTTATTGCATGCGGCATTTTTATTGTGGCCTCTTTAACCGATGCTTTGGATGGACACATCGCAAGAAAATACAATTTGGTTACTAATTTTGGCAAGATCATGGATCCTTTAGCAGATAAGCTTTTGGTGGTTTCTGCACTATCTTGCTTGGTTGAATTGGGACAGGTTGCAAGCTGGATGCTTATCGTAATTTTAGCCAGAGAATTTGCAATTACAAGTTTACGCGCCGTGGCAGCAGGAGATGGCATTGTCATTGCTGCAGCAAATTCCGGAAAATTAAAAACAATTTTACAAATGTTAGCTATTATATTATTGCTGTTGCAAAATTATCCATTTGCATTGTTTACATCTGTACGTGTGGATGTCATTGTATTATGGGCAGCAGTTTTTATGACCATTTATTC
>JAYFPL010000216.1:0-10450 GCA_034927775.1 Anaerovorax sp.
AAAGTTACTATGACTAGCGAACTTTACCAAAATACTTAATCAGAAAGGAATGCATCATGACACCCGTACAAATAAAGACAAATTCTCTTTCAGATACCATTCTGATTATAGAAGATGACAAAAGTATCTCAAGATTTCTTACTGTCTCGCTTCAAACAAACGGATATAAGACTCTTTGCGCTGATACCGGATTGTCCGGTATCTCACAATTTTTTTCTGCAAATCCTTCCCTAGTCCTTTTAGATTTAGGCCTTCCTGATAGAGATGGATTTGAGGTGTTATCACAAATCAGAGAAAAATCAGACACTCCTGTTATTATCGTTTCTGCAAGAGATCAAGAATTTAATAAAGTCAATGCTTTGGATAATGGTGCCGACGATTACGTGACAAAGCCATTTTTTATTGGAGAACTCCTTGCCAGAGTACGCGTTGCTCTAAGAAAAAAGCAGCCAAAGGCTGCAGAAGATATTTTTGAATTAGATGGATTTCGATTGGACGATAAACGGCGCAAAGTATTTGTTGATGGAAACGAGATACATTTAACTCCAATGGAGTACAAATTGCTGCATCTTTTAGTCTCTCATGCCGGGCAAGTGTTAACTCATGCTTATATTATAAAAAATATTTGGGGATACGAAGAACACGAAGATTCTCAATCACTTCGTGTTTTTATGGCAAATCTTCGACGTAAAATTGAAAAAAATACAGCTGCTCCTCGTTACCTGCTTACAGAAATGGGTGTCGGTTATCGTTTTATTGACGAATAAAGATTCTTGCACTTACATTTGTGCAAGTTTCATTATGAACAAACACCGTTTTCACATAAAAAACTTTCTTTATAAAAATTCATCATAAGTGCCATCATGGAAAAACTATATCCTGAAGGATAGCTTTCTATCCGGTGCTTGATAAAAGATAGCTGTCTATCACAAATTTCATTTATTTTAGCAATGCCTGTCATTTTCTTTAATTTTACTAAAACATAAGCGGCCACGGAATTACCGGATGGGATGGCACCATCATAAATTTCTTTTGGTCTGTATATTAAATTCTCAGCATCTGTTGCTGTTAAGAAAAAACCACCCGCTTGCTGATCCCAAAAGAAATCAATCATCCTATTGCAATATTCCACTGACTTATCTAGATATTTCGTATCAAAAGTTACTTCATAAAGAGTAGCTAACGCCCAAATATAAAAAGCATAATCATCTAAAGTTCCTTGTCCTGCTGCATCACCTTCTCGATATCTGATATATAATCGATTCTTCTCTTGATCCGTCAATTTTTGCTCAATAAATAGCTGGCACTTCTCTGCTGTTTTTAAATATTCTTCATTACCAAGTACTCCGTAAGCCTTGGCAAAAGCAATTAACATTAAAGCATTCCAAGAGGTTAATATTTTATCATCCTTATGCAAGTAAGTTCGATCTAATCTATACTGATATAGCTTTTCACAGTTCTTTTCCATTGTATGATTTATAGAAATATCGTTATCAAGATAGGCTGGATTGCGAATTAGATTAGGAATATTCCCCTCTTCAAAATTAGGTTTTTCTCTTATATCAAAGTATTCATTAAATTGATTACCGTCTGTTTCCCCAAGAACCTTTACAATTTCCTGAGGCGTAAAAACGTAGTACTTCCCTTCTACCCCTTCACTGTCCGCATCTTGAGCAGAATAAAATCCACCTTCTGGACTTATCATTTCTCTCATTACATAAGATAAAATTCTTTCAGTAATTTGACGATATAGCTCAATTTTAGAAATTTCATAGGCTTCTAAATTAGCAATTGCTAATAAAGCATTGTCATAGATCATCTTTTCAAAATGAGGAACCAGCCATTGATCATCGGTAGAATATCGAGAAAATCCATATCCGACATGATCAAAAATTCCGCCTAAATACATTTGTTTTAAAGTCTTTAATGCCATAGCTAGAGCTTTTTCATCTTTTTCATAGCGATAGTATCTTAACAAAAACATTAAATTATGAGGAGTTGGAAATTTCGGACTGTGTCCAAAGCCACCATATACTTCATCAAAGTTTTGAGCAAAGTTTGCTTTCCCTGTATGAAAAATTCCTCTTACTTTGTTCGAATCGAAACCATGTTTGTAAGAATGATCCGCATAATTCGACTCATTATTTAATGCCTTTACAATTTTAGAAGCAGATTCTTCTAGCTTCTGTCTATTATTCTTCCAGTGTTTCGATAATTCTGTAAGAATCTCAATAATGCCCGGCATATTATACCTTTGTTTCTTAGGATAATAAGTCCCTGCAAAAAATGGTTTTTGATGCGGTGTCATGATAATAGTAAGAGGCCAGCCTCCACTTCCGGTTAAAGCCTGACATACCGTCATATAAACTGCATCAACATCAGGTCGTTCTTCTTTGTCAACTTTTATGGATATATAATCTCTATTTAAGATTTCTGCTACCTCATCGTCCTCAAAAGACTCATGCGCCATTACATGGCACCAGTGACAAGTCCTAAGTTAACCATAAGTCAGCTGTACCCAATAGAAAGAAAAACAGGTTTATCTTCCTGCCTTGCCTTATCAAAGGCTTCCTGACCCCATGGATACCAATTTACAGGATTGTATGCATGCTGTAAGAGGTATGGGGATTTTTCAGAAATCAGTCTATTGGGTACTTTTGAATTATTTGTCATAGGGCAACACCACCTTTCTATTTAAATTTTAAATTTCACTTCTACTTTAAAATCACCGCCCCGTTGAGCATTGGGACGTGTATATATTATTTTGTCTATAATCCCTTTTAATAATTCATTTTTTCTTTCATCGGTGGTATCTATTTTGGTATACTCATCTAAAACTGCCTCATACCTCGCTATTCTATTTTGCTCTAAACTTTGCATTAGTTCTTCTTCCGTAGTTTGTAAGTTATCTAATTGCAAATTTACTTCTTCCAAGGCATTGGTGCGTTCCTGTTTCATAATGATAAATTCATCCAGAGAAAAGGCTCCTGCCACATAAGCGTCACTCAATCTTTTGATTTCTGCTTCTAGTATAGTGCGCTTTTCATTGAATGTAGCAATATGATTTTCTCGTAGATTCCTCAGTTCTTCCAAATGTTTTTTCTTATGAGCAATTTCTCTTACTGCGTCCATTTGATTTTTTATATCATCCAGCATGGCTTCCTCAACGTATTTTAAATTGATACTACTATTGGGGCATTTTGCACCCACCTCGCTAGAATAGTGGCATTTCTTTATAAATAAACCATTTTCACCTTTATCTATAATACCTGCAACATGACCACACAAACCACATTGAACTAAACCCGTTAGACTATGTACTTGCTTTGTCTTAACTCTACTAATGACGGTGTTATTTAATCTGCTCTTTTGTAGGTTAAAAAGAATAGCCCTATGCTCATCCAGTTTTTTTAATGGGGTATGCTTACCTTCATAAACTTGCCAACTATCTTTGTCTATTTTTTTATAAGGGACAGCAGATTTGCCTTTTCTATCTTTATGCAGGCTACCTTGTTCTTTTCCTTTGACAATCACACCCAAATGGGCCATATTGGTAAGCAAGTCTATAAGCACCTTGTTTTTCCAGTAGTTACCCTTACGGGTAAGCCATTTAGGGTCCTCCTTACCTTTTCTATTTAAATCGTAACAAATTTGATTTGTGCTCCACTCACATTCTATATACCTATATTTGATATAATTATATACTTCTGCTTCTCTCTCATCCACTTCAAGAGAACGGCTATTTCTGTTGTATGTATACCCATAAGGCGCAGGTCCATTAGTCCAGTAGCCTTGTATAGCACGCATTTTCTTACCTAACTGTAAACGAGCATTTGTATCCGAATATTCAACACTACCCATTAGACTATTGAAATCATACATTTTGGAATATGTAGGGTCTGACAAGTCCCAAATATGGTGTTGAATGATAAGGTAAATTCCCACTTGTACAAGAAGCCTTTTTACCACTGCACCGTCTTCTAAATTTCTACTGATACGGGCTTGCTCTACTACTAAAACACCATCATATGAATTTATGTCATCAATAAGTTCTGTCAGTTTCTCTCTAATTTCAATATCCTGAGAAGAAGTAGAACCCTGTTCCATATAAATTTTATACTCCCAGAAATTCTCATCGCAAATTCCAACTAACAAAGTTTTATGATTTAAGAGGTCATTTTCTGTTTCTTCGACCCTTGATTTTCTTAGATAAATTGCAACTTTTCTAATCTTATCTTTTTCAACTTTCATAACATGACACACCTCTCTTATTCATAGTTTATCTCAGAGAGTGCCATAACTCAAGTTAATATTTTCTTTTATGTACATAGGAAAAGAGGATTGTTTTGATACAATCCTCTTACTTTATGCAGGTAAAACAATATGCTTTTGTAGTGCTTGTTCCACCTGCTTAGTATCTACACTTAAATAATGTTGCGTAACTGCAACGCTACTATGATTTAATAAAACCCTTGTCAATTCAACATCACATCCATTTTCCCTATATATGCTCATAGCAAAGAATTTTCTCATGCTATGCGTAGAAACCCCTGTAATTCTAAGGTAATCACAAGTAAGTTTTAAATGGCTTTGAACTGCTCTTACAGTCAGGTCAAATAATCTTTGCTTTGGTTTTATCCCATTTTCAAGAGCATAGGTCTGTAAATAGGTGTAGACTTCATTTGGAACAGTGAATGTTCTCTTTTTCTTTGTTTTTTCTTCTATGATATCCAAATGATACCTACCGCTTTCATAGATAATATCTGATAATCTCAACTTGACGATATCTCCAATCCGCAAACCCAAATTGCCCTCACAGCAAAGAGCAGCAGCTACCCTTGGGTTGGGTCTAATCCTTTGCCCCGTGCCTGTTATAAAGCCTTGTGTAATGGTGGATATTATCAATTCAAATTCTTGTTTGTCTATTGCTCGTGTTTTTTTATTGGCCATGTTTTTCATCCCCTTTCTAAAATTTCATTAAACTACATACTTGCTTTTCGTTCTTTGCAAGTGGTAAAAAATAAGGTCTTACCATTCCTCAATTCTGCTTATTCTCTATATTTAACGAAGTAACACCCATAACTTCAAAATTCATTGAAATATGAACACTATTCGTTCTTTAGGTATCTGTATAAAGTAGACTTGCTAACCCCTGTGATACTCTCAATCTGATTTACCTTATATTTTCCACTTTGATACATATCCAAGGCCTGTTCTACTTCTTTGGCTTTAGCCGGTCTGCCTACAGAACCACTATCCAAGGCTTTCTGATAGGATTGCTGCTGTTTCTTCTTCTCAAAATCTACATATAACTGTGCAAATCCATTCAGTGTATCTAAATAATCATCCCCGCATAAATAATCTTCTTCACAGGAACATAGAGTTATCTGTTTTTCTGTGAGTTTTTGAAATACACCTATCAAATCAGATAGGCTATCTGCTAAGTCCATTACTGACCGGATGACCAGTCTGTCTTTTGCCTGAAGGACTTCTATCAACTTAAATAACTCTAAACGCTCTAAATTGCTATCAAAATATTGATTATTTTCTGATATCTCCAAATCTTTAATCAGTAAAAATACATTTTGATTATTTCTAAAGTCTGTTGGACCCATATTTTCCAACACATAAGCCAAAATCATAACTATCACCTTCACTCGTCCCGAAATCCCTGATTTCGGGAATGTTTTCGTAAGTGGTTTTTATTCCTCAAAATCAATGCACCTAATTTTCAAATTCAGTGAGCTGTAATTTCAACGCACTGAATTTTTTGACATGACCTTCCCGAAATCCCCCTTTTGGGAAGATGAATTTTCGACACTTAGACCATTATTGACACCATTTTTTCATGAAAACAGTATTTTTTAATACCAAAAACATAGAAAAAATAGACGGTCGGAAAATATGGGTCGATTTTCCGCCACTTAAAATCGCCACTTATAAGTGTGTCAAAATCTCTAGGATTTTGGGAAGGTCTGAAATCAGCCCACCTTGAAAAATTGCGTTATGGCCTTAACTGCTTAACCTCTATTCCGTAAAACTCTTCCAGTTCAACCACAAACTCCCTAAACTCCTTTTCACTTGCTGCAATCTGAGAAGGTGCATATAGAATTAAGTACCTGTAGGCTCTTTTTTCAAAGATTTTTAGTGCTTCTTTCTTAAAATCCTTTAAACCACCATAACTAATAAAGCTATCTACAACCTGAATGCTGTTGTCACAGCATTTTGTAATCATTTGCCCCGCTTGTTGTATCATCACATTTTGAGAAGCCTTATCTTTTCCTGCTTTTACCCCGATAACTGCTGTCCTTGTGTATTTTGACATCTTGCTTCACCCCTTTAAAATGGAAAATCCTCAAAATCTTCTATATCTTCCCAATCCTCACTTTCATCCTCTAACTCTAAATCACTACAATCTTCTTCTAAACTTGCTGCTAACAAGATTTTGTTTTGACCCATGCAATATAAATCTACATTCAATTTTTGCTCTGAAATCATTTCTAAAACTTTATATGCTCTCTCTGGTACGTCAAAAAATACATTCACGTTTGTTTTCATATGGTTTTCACCCCCTATAAGTTAGAATAAATCTAACTGTAGCAACTTCGCTTATATGTCTTCCAAAATCTTCGTATCAGTTAAAATTGTTTTATATATGTCCACCTCTATTTTTTCTTTAAGCAAGGGATAATTTTTTCATATTTTTAAGGATTAAGGAACAGAAAGAGTTCATTTAGTGGTAGGGTATAGATTAGATTGAAAAAAAGAGAAAAAATATGCTGTGCCGATGACGGCACAGCAGTATTCTTGATATACACTTTATAAAATCAGTCTTTTGGTGGTTCAGCATTGAACTTTCCAAAAGCATCCTCATATTGTTCAGCAGAATTAAACTTACCTCTTACCAGCTCATTATACTTCTTGATAAAATCACTTTCTGCGTAACTTGCCTTTGAAGCACATAAGTGCCCAACTGCGTTAAGCCCCACGTTCATATATTTTGTGTAGCCTTGCACCTTTTTGACTTCCGTAAACCCTTCTTTTTGATTGATTTCCTGAGTGAACTTCTTTTGGGTCCAGGCATACTCTCCATTAAATTCACACCAATTCTCATAGCATTGGAATAACTCTTTACTTGTATGAGATACCTTTATTCCCTTAACATTGATTTCAACGCACTCTTTTATCCATTGGTCTAATGGGCTCATATCTTCTGCATACTCCTTGATAATCTCCACCATTTCATCAGGCATGACTAATCCTTCCAGTTTATATAATCTGTAACCCTCAATGGCCCAATTTAAGATACCCGATAACTCCTGTTCTAATTTTTCTCCAAACCCTAAATCAATTTTTTCTGTTGGGATTGTAACATTAAATGGAATTACTTTGAGCCTATTCCAGAGTGGTTGGTCTGTTCCTTTAATTTGAGGCCTGTAATTTGTATCTAAAATTATCTTAAAAAGTGCAGGAAATTCGATAGGTTCGTGGTTAAGGGTTCTGCAATTTATCATTCCACCGCCGGTCAAATTCTTAATTAGGCCTTCTGCAAGTTTGTCATCTTTTTCATTTTCACTTACACACACAATCCTTCTATCTCTAAGCCTTGCCAAGTCTGGTCTTGGTGCCCCCGCATTATGCCCTCTGGTGTCCATTATGGTCTGCTTTTCAGCAACCACTGCATAATCCCCCATAAGTTTGTGGATAGTCTTTACAATGGTGGTCTTGCCATTGTTTCCATTCTTGCCAAAGAGAATGAAGATTGATTTTTCCATATAATCTGAGGAAATGATATAGCCAATGGCCTTTTGAAAATATCTCCTGACTTCCTCACTGGGAAGGACTGTTTCTATAAGGTCTGTCCACAGTGGACAGTCAGCGTTTTCCTCATAATCCACCTTTGCCATCTTGGTTTGATAAAATTCCCTGCTATGAGTGATAAAAGCCATATTCTCTAAGTCAAACACACCATTTTGAACATTGATAACATTAAGGTTGGCATTGATTTTCTCAATCGTTTTCTGTTCTTTCTGTGTCTTAATAAAGTGATTTTTAGAGAAGTCTATCATTTCCATACAAGGCCTTTGGGTTTTCTTTTTAGAAGCGTAGTCAAATAACTCCAATGATTTTTCTTCTAAATAATCCTTTATATCTACTGCTAAAACACTTTGTCTAAAAAGATTATAGGCCTCATGCTTTAACTGATAAAACACTTTTTCAGCGTACCCCAACAGCCTTTTATCATAGCATCTGTCCCAATATTGAGAATTCCAAGCAAGCCATTCATCACTATCGGGGATGTAAATCAAATCTTCCTGATTGAATAGCCAAAACCTAACACCATTTGAAGAACTGTCGTAATCTCCGTGGGTAGTACTCATGACGTCTTTTTCCTGACCCCCAAAATTGATAATATACTTACACAGGAACTCATTTAATTTTGAATTAGTGGTAAGACAAAGGGTTTTATTTTGTGCCTGCACTTTCAAAAGATTGTTTTTGTAGGTCTGCATAACCTCGTCAAAATCAATAGATTGTTCTGTTTCTGTGTAACTATATCTATCCCAATCAAAAACCCTGTTACACCTTAAACTTGCTTCTGCTATTGTGTGCTGCACATAACCAGAAGATTTTTTGGATTTTCTTTTTTCATTCCACATACCAGACTTTAAGAACAGCCTTTCAGCCTGAATTGGTTGATTGCCATTGAAATATAAGAGTAAACAAGCAAATGAAAAATCTGCTTCTGATTGTGAAGGGAAGGCTTTGATATATGTACCTGCTGTATCATCCCACTTTTCTACCTCATCCCATTTTCCTTCAAGAAAAAGTGACCCCTTTTTATTCTTTTTTAACTTCTCTAACACCTGTTCATCTGATTTCTCATACAGACCTTTACCCACCAGACCTGAATAATCTACTTTCTTAAGTAGGTGCTTTTCACACAATTCATTAAGCTGCTCCTGACAAGTAGCCATATAGGTATCATGACCTTCAATGATATTTCCAGTACACACCATAAAGTGAGAGCAGTCATACACTTCTACTATTCCGTATTTATCGGAATGTTTATATCCCTCTGGTTTCTTCCCATTGACGAAGATATGAGTACCTAAACCACTTATAGAGGTTTCAGCATAAGTAGGGAATTGGCTTAGAATTTCTTTGTTTAATTCCTCAAACTTTTCCTTTTTATCTTCACTATGACAATCTATATCTATGCAAGTAATATCTTCATTTACTAAACTTACCCCGATAGCAGCAACGGTACCGGCGGCGTAAGCCGCCTTCGCTGTGTCAAAATCCACTAGCCTATCAAAATCAGTAGGCCCTACACCTTTCATATCCAATAGGGATATAGGTTTTTTCTTTCCATCCTTTATAATAAAACTTGCCCACTTGCTTATCCTCGTTAAAAACACGGGAATTTTATCTAAATTTACCTTTGTTAAACCCATTCTATCAATATCCTTTCAATTTCAATCTTTCGTCAGGGTGATACTGTGGTTTTAACATTATCACCCAAATTATCTGTTGTCTTTACAGGCAAAACCCCTGTTTTGCCCTTCCTCAAGGTGAACTTGCCAATAGGAAGCACACCCAAAATATTCTTTGAAAATACAGTCTTAAACACTATTTAGTAGGAAAGGTGATGTTAATATTTAATGAGTAGCATAAAAAAATTTAGAAACCAAAACCAAATATGAAATCTTCTGACTTTTAACTCCACCTTTCTTACCTAAATGCCTTTCCATAGTGTCCTTTGGGGAAGAAAACAGGGTGTGCTTCCTTTTGTCAATCTCACCCATTGTCACCCAAACTGCCTTTTTCCCTTGTCGTAGTTGGATTTTATCAAGGTGAAACATTATCACCCTGATAAAATCCTGTTATTCAAACCTCTTGCAATACTCGTCAAAATCCTCTTGAATTTCCTTCGTGGGTCTATCACACCCATGAAAATGAGAGTAGAAAGTAGTGTGGTGGTTTCTTGCTAACAAGGTAAGCCATCCTGTATCTCCTAACAGCATAAAACCCATTTCACCAACGTAATCCTTTGTTTTGCTATGTAAAACTCCGTCACTGAAACAATCAGCCAAATCCTGAAAGCCCTCTTGAATTCTGTCTCTGCCTGCGTAGCCTGTAATAACTTGTGGTGTATCACCACCAAGAATTTGAACCCTAACCCAATAACAATTTTTGTTGTGGCATTTAATATCTAAGAGTTTCACCAGATAAACACCTGATAGCACGTTGTGACCCTTATTGTAGGAATAATCTACTGCATCTACATAAGTGAATTTTGTAGCCACAGGCTCATCCTTTACAACCACCTGATTTTCTGCACCCTTATTAAGGGCAGCAATTAAACTTACATCAACTTTTCTCATATCTATAAAAATCCTCACTTTCTTTATCAGTGGGGCGGCACCGGTGCCGCCCCACTGATAAA
>JAYFPL010000094.1:0-24175 GCA_034927775.1 Anaerovorax sp.
CTATTGATTAAACCGGGAGAGACTTTTTCCTTTTGGCAATTAGCACGGTATGCAGAGAAAAAGGAAAAATACAAGGATGGGTTGTGTTCTGTTAATGGAAGCATCGTTGCACGTCCCGGAGGAGGGCTTTGTCAGATGAGTAACTTGCTCTTTTGGATGTTTTTGCATACCCCTTTAACGATTGTTGAAAGGCATCCTCATGCAGTCAGAGAGTTTCCATATCAGGATGATGAAATACCAGAGGGTACGGATGCTACTGTCAGTGAGGGGTGGCTCGACTTAAAGATTCGAAACGACACCATGCGGCAATATCAAATCGCTTTTGAATTTGATGAGGAAAATATATATGCAAGAGTATACAGTGATGAGCCTATGGGGCACCAATACGACATTTATGCGAAGGATATCTTCTATTTCCAACAAAACAAGAAGGTTTATCAGGAGGCAATCATTTGCCGGAAAAAAACAAATCTTACATTAAATAATGAAGAACCGGAGCAAAAGCTTTATGTGAATCGTACAGAGATTGCCTATTCATTGCCGGAAACGATTAAAATAGGCTATCGTTAATGAGGAACTAGGGGGTAATAATATGCGTCAGACGAAAGTATTTGAACAGAATAACAGGAAAAAGAGAATCGGAGTTTTATTTGGGGGATGTTCTTCAGAATATGAAATTTCATTACAGTCTGCATATGCAGTTGTACAGCATCTTGATAAAGTACAGTATGAGATGCTTCTGATTGGCATTACAAGGCAAGGGGAGTGGTACCTTTATACGGGAGAGGCAGAGAACATTTTAATGGATACTTGGATGAATGAAAAAGACTGTATGCCAGTTGTTATTTCTCCAAGTCGTCAGCTCCATGGAATTTTACTGTTTGAGAAAAATAAGGTGAGACGGATATCTTTGGATGCCGCTCTTCCAATGTTGCATGGTAAAAACGGAGAAGATGGAACGGTACAGGGATTGCTTGAACTTGCTGGAATTCCTCTGATCGGTTGCGGTACTTTAAGCTCGGCGTTATGCATGAATAAAAAGTTAGCGCACACTATTGTTGAATCTTATGGCATTCGAGTTCCAAAATCATTTGTAATCAGAAGAGACTTTAATTTGAATATATTAAATAAACGTGCTGCGTCAATTGGGTATCCTCTTTATATAAAGCCGGTAAAATCTGGATCTTCATTAGGGATTACAAAGGTGGAAAAAGAAGAGCACTTGCAGGATGCAATACAGCGGGCTTTTTTAGAGGATGATGAAGTCATTGTAGAGGAAAATATAGAGGGTTTTGAAGTTGGATGCGCATTGCTTGGAACGAAGAATCCAATCGTTGGAGCAGTTGATAAAATTGAATTGCAGCAGGGATTTCTAGATTTCAACGAAAAATATCGGAATCGAACAGCCACCATTCAAATGCCGGCTTTACTTTCACCTGATATGATAGATAAAATTAAACAAACTGGCGTTGCGGTCTATGAAGCACTGGGATGCTGTGGATTTTCCAGAGTAGATTTGTTTGTAACTCCCCAAGAAGAGCTAGTATTTAATGAAGTGAATACGATTCCGGGATTTACAGTTCATAGCCGTTATCCAAGTATGCTTCAAGGGATTGGGTTATCCATGACAGAAGTACTTGATAAAATGATTGCAAGTATACTTTCGTAGTTGTTTTTAAATTTTTTCTTCTTCTTTCTTGACAAAACAAATAGAGCAATGGTATATTGAAGAAAAGAAGGGCTTTCATTACTGACGGATAAGTGGGCAAAACCACAGGGGAATGAGAGCTGATATTAAGCCGACCGTCTGGGCAACATCGTATTTTTCGAGGTTGTCCTTTTTTATTGTAAAAAAAGGCATTTTTGAGAAATTATGATGTGTATAACTAAGAAGTACAGAAGACAATGGAGGTATTTATTATGTTTACACAGTGGGCCGGTTTTGTACCGGGAGAATGGCAAAAAGAAATCAATGTAAGAGATTTTATTCAGAAGAATTATACGCCGTACGAAGGCACTGAGGAATTCCTTTGCTCTGCAACCAAAAGAACGGAAGAATTGATGCATAAACTAAACAATTTATTTGTTTTAGAGAGGGAATTTGGTGGTGTTTTAGATATTGATACACATACCGTTACATCGCTTTTAAATTATAAACCGGGATATTTGGATAAAGAAAAAGAGCTGATCGTTGGTTTGCAGACAGATCGTCCTTTAAAAAGAGGTGTTAATCCATTCGGCGGTTTGAAAATGACAAGAGATGCCTGCAAAGCATATGGTTATGAATTGTCACAAAAGGTTGAGGATGAATTCCAATATCGTACCACACACAATGATGGTGTATTTCGTGTTTATAATGAAACGACAAAAGCAGCAAGACATTGCGGTTTGATTACCGGTTTACCGGATGCTTACGGAAGAGGGCGTATCATTGGAGATTATCGCAGAGTTGCTCTTTATGGAATTGATCGACTGATTGAAGAAAAGAAAAAAGATAAAGAAGCCATTGGGGAAGAATTGATGGACGTGGATAACATTCGTCAGCTTGAAGAATTATTCCAGCAGATTAATTTCCTCGATAAGCTTAAAGAGATGGCACAGATATATGGGTTTGACATTTCAAAACCTGCACAAAACGCAAAGGAAGCAGTACAATGGCTGTATTTTGGTTATTTGGGTTCCATCAAGGAGCAAAATGGTGCTGCAATGAGTCTTGGAAGAATCACGACATTTTTGGATGCTTATTTTGAACGTGATCTGAAGAATGGGATATTAACTGAATCTGAAGTACAGGAAATCATGGATGATTTTGTTATGAAGCTTCGAATGGCGCGTCATCTTCGGACTCCAGATTATAATGAATTGTTTGGCGGTGATCCTATGTGGATTACAGAAGCAATCGGCGGTATGGGTGAAGATGGAAGAACATTAGTAACTAAAAATTCCTATCGAATCCTTCATACTCTTTATAATTTAGGGACATCAGCAGAACCAAACTTAACTGTTTTATGGTCAAATGATTTGCCGGAAAATTTCAAACGTTATTGCGCGAAGGTATCTTGTGAAACCGATGCCATCCAATATGAGAATGATGATTTGATGCGTCCGAAATTCGGAGACGATTATGCGATTGCCTGCTGTGTATCTGCAATGCGTGTTGGTAAGGAAATGCAGTTCTTTGGAGCAAGAGCCAACCTTGCAAAGCTGTTGCTTTTAGCTTTAAATGGAGGAAAGGACGAAAAGAGGAACGTTCAGGTAGGACCTGTTTCAGAAGGCTACACAAAAGAATACCTTGATTATGATAAGGTAACTTCGCTTCTTGATTTTTATCGTCCGTGGATGGCGAAAATGTATGCAAATACAATGAACGTCATTCATTATATGCATGATAAATATGCGTACGAAAAAACGCAAATGGCATTGCATGATACAAAGGTGCATCGTTATATGTCCTTTGGTGTAGCAGGCATGAGCGTTTTGGCAGATTCCTTATCTGCAATAAAGTATGCAAAGGTAAAATGCATCCGTGATAAAGAAACTGGTTTAATCTCTGATTTTGAAATTGAAGGGGAATACCCTGCGTTTGGAAATGACGATGATCGTGTGGATTCCATTGCCTGTGAACAAATGGAACTTTTCTTCAAGGAATTACAGAAGACGCCGCTTTATAAGGATGCAGAACACACATTATCCATTTTAACCATTACTTCTAATGTAGTATATGGAAAGAAAACAGGATCAACACCGGATGGAAGAAAAGCAGGAGAAGCGTTTGCACCGGGAGCGAATCCAATGCATGGAAGAGAGAAAAACGGGGCATTAGCTGCACTCAATTCCATTGCGAAGATTTCATATGAATACTGTAAGGATGGCATTTCCAATACATTCTCAATTGTACCGGAAGCACTTGGAAAGACAGAAGAGGAAAGAATTTCAAATTTAGTAGCACTTTTAGAAGGATACTTTGCACAAATGGCACATCATATTAATGTAAATGTATTAAATCGTGAAATGCTGTTAGAAGCTTATGAAAACCCAGAAAAATATCCGAATTTAACCATTCGTGTTTCTGGATATGCTGTAAATTTCTATAAGCTGACAAAGGAACAGCAGAGGGAAGTTATTTCGCGTACCTTCCATGAGAGCATATGAGGTGATTTATGCTAGGGAGAATACATTCCTTTCAGTCTATGGGAGCCGTCGATGGTCCAGGACTTCGGTATGTTGTGTTTATGCAGGGTTGTCCGCTTCGTTGTGTGTATTGTCATAATCCTGATACTTGGGATATCAATAATGGCACTCTTTATGAAGTGGAAGAAGTGGTAAAAAAAATCTTGAGATATCGTCCCTATTTTCAAAAAAATGGCGGTGTTACCGTTACTGGGGGAGAACCTCTTTTACAGATAGATTTTGTAACACAACTATTTCGTAGGTTAAAAGAAGAGGGGATTCATACCGCTTTGGATACCTCAGGTATTGGCTGTATGGAAACGGAAAAGATAAAAAAAGTGCTTACATATACCGATTTGGTATTATGTGATGTGAAATTTCTTTCAGAAGAGGAATATCAAGCACATTGCAGAGGAAGCTTTGAGACGGTTTGTTCCTTTTTGAAACTTATGAAAGAGCAAAATATTCCGTTTTGGGTACGTCATGTAGTGGTTCCAGGTCTTACCGATACAAAGGAGTACATGAACAGACTCGGTGCATTTTTAAACGGTTATCCCAATCTGGAAAAAATAGAGCTTTTGCCGTTTCGCAAGCTTTGTCTGGAAAAATATCAGGCACTTGGCATCTCGTTTCCTTTAGAAATGACAGCGGAAATGAAGAGTGAAGATTTAAAAAAAATGTATCAACATTTAAACAGTGATATAAATTAATATAAATTCATTTATAAAAAGGGAGCACTTTTTAAATGGTGCTCCTTTATGCTATATTTTTTATCTAATAGAAAAAGCTAACGATATTTCCTATTGGATAAAAAGGGAAGTGCACCTACATTCGCAAAGCTCATTTCGCTGTCCGTTTTTCCATTACAGCTAAAGCTGTGGAAAAAAGGCATTGGGCGGAAGCCTCTTTGCCCATAAAGGAGGGTGCTCAGCGAATAAAATGAGCGCCAAAGGGAACCATGGGGTTCCCTAGTGGAGTGGCAAAGCCACTTTTTTTACTTAAGTCTTTCTTCTTAATTCATTAAAGTCTATAATGAAAAGGAATGTTCAAATAGGAAGCGTGTAAAAGTAATAGAGAGAATAATAAGGAGCTAGTATGAAACAGAGTATGGAAGAACAAAATGATGAATTTTCAAGTGATTTAATTGCAATCCGAAGAGAACTTCACTGCTACCCGGAATTGGGATGGCAGGAATATCGTACAACAGTACGCATTATTGAGCATCTTGAAAAATGGGGTGTAGAATATCGTTATGGAAAGGAAATTCTTGATGCAGGGCTGCGAAGAGGATTTCCTGATCAAAACAATGATAAAAAAGCAGTGGGACGTGCAATTGAAGAAACCGGACGTAAAGATTTAATCGAAAAAATGGCAGGCGGTTTTACCGGAGTGATTGCAGTAATTAAAGGAGAAAAAACAAGAAGCTTAAAGGCGCCTACTATCTTACTTCGCTTTGATATCGATGCAAACGAGCTTCAAGAATGCATGAGCGAAGAACATCGTCCCTGTCGAGAAGGTTTTGTTTCTCAACATTCTGGAGTTATGCATGCCTGTGGACATGATGGTCATGTAGCGATTGGCTTAGGTGTGATTAAACAGCTGCAGGAAAATAGAGAATTGTTTTGTGGTGAAATACGTGTATTGTTTCAGCCGGCAGAGGAAGAAGTTCGCGGCGCAGTTGCATTTGCACAAACAGAATTGACGAAAGATGTCGATTATATGCTGTCCGGGCATATTGGACTAAAAGCAAATCGTCTGGGAATGCTTGCAGTGGCTGCAACAGAATTTTTGGCAACGACAAAAATAAAGGTAACCTTTTATGGGAAATCTTCTCATGCAGGGAATTGCCCGCAAGCTGGGCAAAATGCTTTGGCTGCTGCTTGTAATGCTACATTAAATATCTTGGGAATTTCACGTCATAGTGAAGGCATTAGCCGGGTTAATGTCGGGACATTATGTGCGGATGGACCCACCAATGTCATACCGGATTACGCTGTTTTGATATTAGAAACAAGAGGCAGTACAGATGAAGTCAATCATTATATGCAAAAGCAAGTTGAGGCCATTTGTGAAGGTGCGGCGACCATGGAAGGCTGTGACTACAAGTTAGAGGTTGTAGGAGGTGCAGGCTGTGCACAATGCAACGAAGAATTAGCACAATTTGTTGCAGAGCAAGCGAGCACCATACCATTTTTTAAAGATATCATTGGAGAATTAGAATTTAGTGCGAGTGAAGATGTAACGGAACTTATAAATGCAGTTTCCGCTAATGGAGGAAAAGCAACCTATATGCTTATAGGCAGTACATTAAGCGCTCCGCATCATAACGATCATTTTGATTTTGATGAGATTGTTTTAGCTCCGGCAGCAAAGTTATTCTTTGAGAGCATTTTAGCATTATGTGAGGAAAGGTCACATGGTTGATTTTCTTTTGTAAGCAATCTTGTATAGGTGGCATCAATGCTGAAAGCACCGATTGGTGCAGTCAGTAATATGGAAAGAACGGCAACGGTTAGCACAAGTTGACCACAGGGAAGACCCATAGAAAGAGGTATGCTTCCGATGGCAGCCTGCACCGTTGCTTTTGGTGTGTAAGAAAGCATTGTAAAAATTCGTTCTTTGAAAGTAAAATTTGTTTTAATAAGGCAAAATGCAACTCCAATCATACGAACGATAAGCGCTGCAAAAATAAGCAGAACTGCAGTAAAACCTGCCGACATTGCATAATTCAAATCAACGATTGCACCAACTAAGACAAATAAAATGACTTCCGCAGCAACCCAGAGCTTGTTATACTTTACAGAAAGTAATTCTGCTGTCTCACTGTTAAATTTATTCAGGGCAATTCCCATACTCATAATTGCTAAAAGGCCTGAAAATGGGATGAACCCTTTGATTGTTTGCTCTAACGCAATCATTAAAAATGACAGACTAAGAAGATTTATAACTTTTACCGAATCTCGTGTATGAAACTTTTGGAAGAATTGACTGAGAAGATATCCACAGAAAGCACCAAAAACGATACCGGAAAGAATGGAAATCGGAACATCGATAAAGTTTTGTGCTTCAATTCCTTTTCCTCTGGCCAAAGCAACCAAAGAAGTAAATAAAACAATCACAAAAACATCATCAACAGATGCTCCTGCTAATAGAAGCTGAGGAATGCTTTTTTTGGTACCGTAGCCTTCGTGAATCAAGCGAATCATTCGAGGAACGATAATTGCAGGTGAAACGGCTGCAAGTACACTTCCTAAAATAGCAGCTTCCAATGTAGAAATTCCAAATAACAATGGAGCAATAATAGAAATAGCTATGATTTCAAAGCTTGCAGGAACAAAACACATAAGAAACGCTGGTCGGCCGACTTTTTTCAGATCTTCCAAACGCAGAGAAAGACCTGCACGTGTTAAAATGATAACCAATGCTAATTGACGTAGATCCGCTGAAATGGAAAGAATCGACGAATCAAGCAAGTTAAAGAAAAAAGGACCTAAAAGCATTCCGGCAAGGAGCATTCCAAGCAAACTTGGCAATTTGATCTTTTGAAAAATCCATCCTAAGAGTAAACCCAATAAAAAAATATACGCTAGACTTGTTAACATAAAAAAATACCTCCCAAAAACGCAGAAAAAGCTGACACTTCCTGCGATAAATTCACAGAAGTCATCAGCTTAATTACGCGGTTTTAGTGAAGTAGGTTCACTAAGGGAGAACTTCATTCCCGAAGAATACTATATCGAATTCGTTGGAATCTGTCAATTACTTTCGCTTCATACTGCGAAGTATATTTTTTGTTTCTTTTTCCACCCGAAGCGATTCGATGGTCTTCTGCAATGCTTTATTATAAGTAAAGTTGTCTAAATGATTGTTTTGTAAAAGAACCAATGTTTTTTCCGGAAATTTTACAAAGCAAACGGAAATCGCCCAAGCAACTGCCATTTTTACATAGTAACCTTCGTGTTTAATGGAATCCATCTGAGAAAGGATCATATCAATATATTGCTCAGATATGTAGTAATCCATGAGCATTACAATTGCAAAACGCAATGAAAATTCTTCCTCGGATTGAAGGTAAGGCTGTAAAAAAGAAAGCATTTCCTCTTTATGCTTTTTAGTATCTTTTAAACTGCTGCAAAAGCTGTCACAAATTGCCCAGTTATTTATTTTGGGTACAAATGATTTGATATAGGAAAGTCGAAGTGAAAAATCCATTTTTGCACAGCCGATGACCAATCCTTGCAGCATGACTTCCTCATAATATTCGTTTTCAGCGCATTGTAAAAAGGGCTCCCATTCTTTTTTAGATATTTCTTTTGCAAGAGTGCGCAGCATTGGCAGACGAACGCCTATAATGTTATGTACGCCCGGAACCAAATTACTATGGAAGTTTCGGTAAGATTCATCTGCCATAGTAAATAGCTGTGCTTTTATCTCCTTTGCCAAAGTATTCATTGATCTACCATCCTTTTACGTTTTTTTCTTCGGCTATATCTCATCCAATTTTTTGTTGCAAACAAGGCTAAGATAGTTACGACCGGAGCAAGGCCCCATGAAACAAAGCTTCCCTTGCTTGCAAGTACTTCAGTCCAAAGCTGATCCATTCTTAGGTTTGTTTCGTCGGACAAGTTAATAAATTGTTCGGATTGTTCCAAAATATTCATCGGTGGATAAATGATTTCATTGTTTTGGATTTCCTCATCCAGTAAATCGAAAGCTGCTAGATTTGGGCTGGAATAGCCAATGTATTCAATGTTATCTGCAGCAACTTGTGGTTCATTTAAAAAATTGATGTACATTTCAGCAGCTTCTTGATTATCGCTGTTTGCCGGTATGCAAGCAGCATCCACAAAGAGATTAGTACCTTCCTTTGGAAATGCTACGGCAAGATCCTCATTTGATTCCATCATCGAAATGGCATCTCCGGCATAGTAAGGTGCAATAATAGCTTCATTTGCTTCCATTTTATCAAAAATCTGATCCATAACATACGATTGCACAAAAGGTTTCTGTTTTTTTAAAAGGTCAGTAGCTTCACGTAATTCTTTTGGATCTTCACTGTTGAGAGAATATCCGAGTGCCTTTAGTGCAATTCCAAAGGCATCTCTGGAATTACTGAACATCAGTATTTCATTTTTATATCGTTCATCCCATAAAACTTGCCAGCTTTCAATGGGTTCTTTTATTTTATTTTTGTTATAAATGATAACGACCGTTCCCCAAGTATATGGAAGGGAATAAACGTTTCCCGGGTCGTAACTGTTATCATGAAATAATGGATTAATATAGGATGCATTTGGAATGTTTTCGTGATTCAACGGGGCCAGCATGTTTTCTTTCATCATACGTGCAATCATATAATCCGACGGAAAAATAACGTCGTAATTTGATCCACCGCTTTTCATCTTTGCATAAAGCTCTTCGTTGGTTGCATAATTCGTATAGTTAACTTTGATACCAGTTAGTTTTGTAAATTCTTCATTTACATTCATTAATCCGTCACCGCCGTTGCACATATACTCTCCCCAGTTATAAACGCTGATAGATATGCCTTTTCCTTGAAAGCGTTCATAATAGTTTTGATCCTTTGGCTCGAAGGCATAAGAAGGAGTTAGAGTCGAAGAAAGAATTAAGGTGATAGCTACCCAGCAAAAAAATAATCGAAAATTTTGTTTCATCGCAGTGCATCCTCCCTCTTTCGTAATTCTTTTTCTCTTCGTGCATCATTAATATTTACCAAAATAAGAACTAGCAGTACAACAATAAAAATGATGGCGGATAAGGCATTGATCTCAGGACTTACACGTTTTCTCGTCATAGAATAGATGAGAATCGGCAGAGTCTGGAATTTATCCCCGCTTACAAAATAACTGATGTTAAAATCGTCCAAAGAGAATGTAAATGCCATTAGAAAGCCCGTTACAATGCCTGGCATAATTTCAGGAAGGGTCACCTTCATGAAAGCCTGTAAAGGGGTACATCCAAGATCCATTGCAGCTTCAAACAGGTAATGATCCATTTGACGAAGCTTTGGCATGACACTCAGTATGACATATGGCAAATTAAAAGTTATGTGAGCCAGTATTAAGGTTATGAGACCAAATTTAACCCCCATTAAGACAAATAATAGCATAAGGGATACACCCATAACAATTTCTGGATTAATCACCGGTAAATAAGTTACATTCATTATTGCAGTACGTGAGCGCTTTCTCATATTATGAATACCAATGGCTGC
This sequence comes from Anaerovorax sp., assembly GCA_034927775.1. Classification (GTDB taxonomy): domain Bacteria; phylum Bacillota; class Clostridia; order Peptostreptococcales; family Anaerovoracaceae; genus IOR16. The sequence goes on from JAYFPL010000094.1 coordinate 10,406, forward strand.
TGCAGTACCCAAAACGGTAGCTATGACGGACGCTATAACTGCAACAAGCAGTGTAGTCATAAAAGCATTTAATATAGCATCGTTATGAAATAGTTTTTCATACCATCTAAAGCTGAATCCTGTCCAATGTCCTCGACTTTTGCTCTGATTAAAAGAATATAAAATCAGAACAAAAATTGGAGCATAAAGAAAGGTAAGCACAAGACCGATATAGCTTCTTGAAAGCCATTTACTCATAGCAGCATGCCCTCCTTTTCTTCGACATCTTCAAACATGTTGGTTAATGCCATACAAATTAAAATAATAACCATAAGTACCATGGAAAGGGCAGAACCTAGGTTTGGATTATAGGCATTGCCTAAAAATTGCATTTCAATCAAGTCGCCAATTAACATGTTGGAGCCGCCTCCAAGCATACGTGAAATAACGAAGGTAGATACCGCTGGTACGAAAACCATAGTAACTCCTGTGGTGACACCGGGCATACTTAGGGGTATAATAACATTTTTTAAAACTTGAATGGAATTACAACCTAAGTCTTGTGCTGCTTCAATCAGAGAATAGTCAATTTTTGTCATGACAGAGTACAAGGGTAAAATCATGAATGGAAGGTAATTATACACCATTCCCAAAACTACAGCTCCTGATGTATTAATCATTTCAAAGGGTCCAAGACCAAAAAGACCGAAAAATCGATTGATTAGACCATTGTTCTCCAGTAAAGTCATCCAAGCATACGTACGAAGCAAAAAATTCATCCACATAGGCAGCATGATTAGTAAAATAAGTGTTCTTTGATGATTGGCATTTTTTCTTGAAAAATTATAAGCCAATGGATAAGCTAAAATAAGGCAAATCACCGTTGCAATAATCGCCAGCCAAATAGAGTTAAAAATTACCGGCGAATAAGCAAGGGAAGCCCTATAATTTTCTAAACTGAAATTCCCCAAACGATCGGTTACAGAGAAATAAGCAACCAATCCCAAAGGAATAATAATAAATAATGCCATCCATAAAAGATATGGGGAGGCAGTTGCCTTTACTTTCATGCTTCTTCCTCCTGTTTTGAATCCTCTTCAGGAGGCATCTTATGCATAATATGTATGTCTTCCGGAACAACGGACATGCCTATGCTTGTCCCAACTTCATATTTTTGTGTGGTATGAATCATAAAGGATAGGTCACCATGCTTTGCAATAATTTCCCAGTGAACTCCCTTGAAGATAATGGAGTCTACAATGGCATTGAATTGCCCCTGTTCCGGTGCACTGATTTTCCAGTCTTCCGGACGAATAACGACATCCACCGCTTCCTTTTTTGCAAAGCCAAGGTCGACGCACTCTAATTTTTTTCCAGCAAATTCAACCATATAATCTTCATGCATAATTCCATCTAAGATATTACTTTCGCCAATAAAATCGGCAACGAAAGCATTAACCGGTTCATTATAAATATCGGTTGGTGATCCGATTTGAAGAATGTTGCCATCTTTCATTACAATGACACGATCCGACATAGTCAGTGCTTCCTCTTGATCATGTGTGACATAAATAAATGTAATGTTAAGCCGCTGCTGAATGCGTTTGAGCTCAATTTGCATTTCCTTACGAAGCTTTAGGTCTAATGCACCCAAAGGTTCGTCTAAAAGCAATACACGAGGGTGATTTACCAAAGCTCTTGCAATAGCAACACGTTGCTGCTGACCACCGGATAGCTGTGTTACTTTACGCAGTTCAAAGCCTTTTAGATTAACCAAAGCGAGCATTTCCTTTACCAATGCTTTTCGTTCGCTTTCTTGCAGCTTCTTGCTGATCTTCAGACCAAATTCGATGTTTTCATAGACATTTAAATGTGGAAAAAGTGCATATCTTTGGAATACGGTATTGATATGCCTTTTGTATGGTGGAACACCATTCATTTTAGCTCCATCAAAAAAAACGTCACCATGTTCCGGATCAATAAAGCCTCCAATAATACGAAGCGTGGTTGTTTTTCCACACCCGGAAGGACCCAGAAGTGTAACGAATTCCTTATCATTGATGTCGAGGTTAATTCCATTTAGGATTTTTTCACCATCAAATTCTACAGAAATATTTTGCAGACTAATTAAAGTATTGTTGTGCATTTTATGCATCCCCCTTTGCGGATTTAGTCATGCAGGACACTACCTCCTGCGTGGCCACAGTTGCTTTTGATATCACTCCCCCGCAAAAGGTTTTTGACCGTACCTACGGGTTTTCAATGGTACGGATTAAGGTGATACATACGCAGCTGTAAAATGGCTAGATGCTAGTTAAAGCAAGGTAAAATATATCGAGAAACGCGAAAAATGTCAAGAGGTTTTGACAAATAAAAAAAAAGAGGCAGTTAACCCAGTTTAAACTGGCTTTGCTGCCTCTGTATGTTATAGTTCTTTTGCGGCGCGGCGTACGGTATCCATCCCGCTGATCAATGCATCGAGCTGATCGTTCAGTAATGTCAGATCATCACCGTGAACATTGTGATTTAGAAACAATTCTTCCATGCGGTCAGTAATGGTGCAAACCTTTTCTGTTACACCAAGAAATGTTTGGAAATTACTGCTTCGGGTCGCATTTCTAAATTTATTCACATCTTTTGTTATATAATCTACGATTTCTCTTTCATCGGCAAATTTACCCTGAGGAATCGGATATGGTTTTACACGCTGCAGATAATATTTTTCTTTATGTGTAATATTGTAAATATAAGATATGGTTAAGGTATCTGTTAGTTCAAATTCTACAAAATACATAACACTGCAGATTTCTTTTACTTTTGTTGCACCTAATTGTCTTAAGCTTACTTCAATTAAATCGCCTTCAATTGTATTACGATTCATCATTCCACTCCCTTTCTGGATTATAACAGAGAACGATTATTAAATAAAGCGTACTACCAAATAAATGGTAGAAAGCAGCACAGATAGAATCATCATCGGATATCCGATTTTGAGATATTGAACAAAGGTAATCGGGTATCCATGCTTGTTACTGATACCGGATAGGACAACATTTGCAGAAGCACCAATCAAGGTACCATTTCCACCGAGACAAGCGCCCAATGAGATCGCCCACCAAAGAGGCATAACATCAAGACCGCTTTGCTCCATAGTGAGAATCAGTGGGATCAAAGTGGCAACAAAAGGAATGTTATCTAAGATGGAAGATAGAATCGCAGAAATCCAAAGGAGTACTAACATGGTCATAATTAAGTGACCTTCTGTCACATCCATCAGAAGGTGAGCCAGCTTATCGATGATTCCTACTTCAACCATACCACCAACTACAATAAATAGTCCAGTAAAAAATAATATGGTGGACCATTCTACATTTGCAATGATTTCATCGACATCTTGTTTTCCAATGATAAGAATAATGGAAGCAGCAGTTAATGCAATGATGGAAGATTCAATTTCCAAAGTGCTGTGAAAAAGAAAGCCAAGTGCAACCAATCCGGTCATAATAAGGCTCTTTCTCATAAGAGAAGCATCCTTAACCGATTTTTTCTCATCCAGCTTTAGAATTTCTTCCATTGCAGAATCATCAACAATAAGTTTTTTTCCATAAATAAAATAGATGCAGACAATTGTAATAGATAAAATTACAATAATAGCCGGACCTAAATTTATAACAAAGTCCATAAAGCTTAAATGTGCTGCACTTCCGATCATAATATTTGGAGGGTCACCAATTAAAGTAGCGGTACCGCCGATATTTGATGACAGAATTTGTGTCATTAAAAACGGCACCGGATTAATTCGTAGCATACGAGTAATGGCGATGGTCATAGGTCCAATCAAAAGAACTGTCGTTACATTATCTAAGAAAGCAGATAATACCGCTGTTAGAATCATGAAAAACATCATAATCTTCCAAGGATCACCTTTTGCCAATTTCGCTGCTTTAATTGCAACGTATTCAAAAAGACCTGAATTTTTTACAACAGCTACAAAAAGCATCATACCGATTAAGACTCCAATTGTATTAAAGTCAATGTATGAAATGCATGTATCAATAGTCAGGACTCTTAGAAGTACTAATAGTACAGAGCCGGCTACAGCGGCCACAGCACGATGTACCTTTTCGGACATGATTGCGATGATTACCACTAAAAATATGATAACTGCGATAAATTGCTGTGATAGCATTCTATTACCTCCAAATAAAAAATATTTTTTTCGGCCTATATATAGTAAAATAAACAGATTAGACCAACTTATACATAATAGACCTTTCTAATCTTAAGTGCAACAAAAAAATTAACTTTTTAACAGGACATTAAAAAGTTAATAAAATGAGAATTTGTATAATATTCAATTAATTTCAACTAATTTTCCGGTGTTATTTTGGCTGTCGTTCTGATAATAAAACAGCGGTTTTATAAATATGCTCTTGCTCCTCTACGGTCATACTTTGTAAATAAGATAGTGTTTTTGTAATCAAGTAATTTTCAGTAGGACAGGAAATTTTGTTTTCCGAAAAAAATTCCACAGGTGTAAGATGTAATGCATTTAATATTTTCTCTAAGCTGCCTATCGTAAAATTCCGCTCTCCACGTTCAATCTTGCCTAAATGAGACGGATTCAACCCTGCTTTGTGGGATAATTCTTCAATGCTATATCCTAAAGCTGTACGAAATTCACGTATTTTAATTCCGATTTGTACTTGTAAATCATCCATGAATGAAACTCCTAACACCTGTACTTTCAATTATCATAACTCTTTTTATTTGATGCAACAAAGTCATAAAAGTAGCAATAAATAGTCCTTAAAAGTATTGACATAATATCACAATCGCAATACACTAAAGTTATATTTGGTTATAAAGAAATAATAGAGTGATAAATAGAATAAATGTATATTGAAAATTTAAAAGAAAATTAAAAGTAAGGAGCGTATTATGAAATTACTGGGTGATTGGAAAGGTGTTACATATTTTGAACGAATTCATAATTATATTCCGGATAATCCATTGATATTATGTATTGAAACAGTAGATGAAAAGGGGAATGTGAAAGGGAAAGTAACAGAAATTATTTTTGATCAAAGGGAAGCAAAAAGATTAGAAGAATATAAGAGGAATACTTTTATAGTGAGCGGTCACTTTGAAGCAAAATCAGGAGAGTTATCTTTGAAAGAAGTGATTGCATCAGAGCAGGGAAATGAAAATTTATTGAAAGGAAATTTTGAAATTATAGCCGAAGTTGATTTGGAAAAAGAAATAATGAGAGGAAAGTTTTATAATTGTCGTTGGAAAGAGAATGCACAGGTATTAGAGCTATCAAAATGTCATTTTGAGTCTGGTAAATCTGGTTATTGCATGGGTTTAAAAACGTTTCCATTGATTGATGCGCTTGCAGATGAAATATGCAATAATGCCGATTAAAATACCGGTGATCATACCGGAAAAAACAAGCACTGGAAAATAGTAAAAGATTTTTACACTTTCAATAAGCAGCGCAGCAGCTATAATTTGACCTAGGTTATGTGCAACTCCACCTGCCATACTTACACCAGTAATACTAAACCATCCTGTTTTTTTCAAAGCAAGCATACAAAAAAAACTAAAAACAGCTCCAGCTAACGAATAAGCAATTGCAAATACATTCCCAAAAAGGGCACCGGACAATAAAACACGAAGAATGTTAATGGAAAAGGCATAAGATTCCCCAATAGTATAAAGAGCTACAACGATTACCACATTGGCGAGCCCTAATTTAATACCGGTATTCCCAAAAGAAAATGGGATTAAAAATTCAATATAGGAAAAAATAAGCGCAAGTGATGTTAAAGCTGCACTTATGGATAATTTTTTCGTTTTTGTGTTTAATGTTGTAATAGACATGGATTACCTCAAATAGCGACACCATTTGGTGTCTTTTTTAATACGAAATAGAATCGGTTGTCGTGTTTTTTTCACCTTCAATGGTCACAATTACATGGTTAGGCAAACATACAATGCTTTGATTTACTTGTTCGATACGGCCTTGCTCGATACAGACTTTATTTTTACAATCGGATTCTATCATTTTCACTTGTTGATCGAAAATTTGAATTACATTGATATGTCCATTTTTTTTGATCGTTATATCTTGATTTTGTGACAAATCATAGGTACCATAGAGTTCAGAGCCTACTGTCACCTTGACAAATTTTGGAGAAACATCGCTCTGGGCAAGTGCAAAGGATAAAGTAAGACAAAGGACAATCAATGCAATACCCAAGAAAATGTCGGCTTTTTTAATCATAGTATACCACCTAAATATTTATTGAAAGAATGCGAGGAACTTATGAAAAAATTACAACGCAGACTATTAGTATGTGTTTTAATACTAATCTTTATTTTATCACAAACAGCGTGTGCAGGGAAAGTCCCTGTTTCACAGACGGATTTTCTATTAAATACAGTATGTACCATCACTTTATATGAGGGTGGGGATGAAGGACTAATAAAAGAAACCTTTGCTCTTTGCAGAGAGTATGAAAACCGTTTAAGTCGTACCATAGAGGAAAGTGACATTGGTAAAATAAATGCAGCAGGCGGACAATCGGTTGAAGTGGATGCAACAACGGCGGAGGTCATAAAAAAAGGAATAGAATATGGAACGATTTCACATGGTCTTTTTGATATTACCTTAGGAAAGCTGGCAGAGCTTTGGAATTTCAGCGGAGAAAATCCATCGGTACCGGATGCAAAGGAGATTGATGCTGCGTTGCCTCATATTGGTTATCAGCAAATTCATATAAATTCAAATAAAGAAACAATTGAAGTCTTTTTGGATGATCCACAGGCAAAATTGGATTTGGGGGGGATTGCAAAAGGATATATTGCAGATAAAGCTGGAGAGTTTCTTAAGGAAAATGGGGTATCGAAAGCGGTCATTAACCTAGGAGGAAATGTAGTATGTATTGGAGAAAAGGAAAAGTATGTTCCTTGGAGTATCGGAATTGAAAAACCTTTTGGTGAGAATAATAATGGTGAAAAAGAATTGTTAGGTACCGTTGAGATGAAAGATAAATCGATTGTCACTTCCGGCACATACGAACGAAAGTTTATTGAGAATGGAACATTGTTTTATCATATATTAGATCCGAAAACTGGGTATCCAATGGAAACTGACTTAGATGGGGTAAGTATCATTGGAGATAAATCGACAGACTGCGATGGACTCTCGACAACTTGTTTGATGCTCGGTTTTGAGCAAGGAAAGGCTTTGATTGACTCTATGCCCGAATACGAAGCGATATTTGTTAAGAAGGATGGAACAATCGTAACTACAGATGGCGTGGTTCTAAGAGAAGAATAGTAGCCTTAAAAACGATTGTAAAGCATGAGTGATATGAAACCAATGGGATACAAATTGACAAATGAGCATATGTTCAATATAATAATAGTTGTGATTCTTTATGCAAAAGAAAGCATTTTAAAATATGGAGGATAAAAATGAGTCAAGTGAATGAAAGCTGCAATCATGATTGTGGAAGCTGTGGCGAAAATTGTAGTGAAAGAGATCCAAAGAGCTTTCAGGAAAAGCCACATGCAAAAAGTAACATTAAAAAGGTCATCGGTGTTGTAAGTGGCAAAGGTGGAGTTGGTAAATCTTTGGTGACTGGTATGCTGGCTGTTCTAATGAGTCGCCAGGGTTATCGTGTAGGCATATTGGATGCTGATATTACAGGGCCATCTATCCCTAAGATGTTTGGAATTAAAGAGAAAGCGACCGGAACAGAAGAAGGTATTTTTCCAGCATTAACAAAAACCGGAATACAGGTAATGTCAGCAAATCTATTGCTGGAGGAAGATACGGATCCGGTTATTTGGAGAGGACCTGTCATTGCAGGAACCGTAAAACAATTTTGGACAGAAGTTATTTGGGAAGATGTTGATTATTTGTTTGTGGACATGCCTCCGGGAACCGGTGATGTTCCGCTTACGGTTTTTCAGTCCTTACCTGTTGACGGAATTGTAGTTGTAACATCTCCGCAGGATTTGGTTTCTATGATTGTTGCAAAGGCTGTAAATATGGCAAAAATGATGCACATTCCAATCATTGGTTTAGTAGAAAATATGAGCTATGTACAATGTCCGCATTGCAATGAAAAAATCAACGTTTTTGGAGAAAGTCATATTGATGAAACCGCAGTAAAATATCAATTGAAGGTTTTGGCAAAATTAGCAATGAATCCAGAGCTAGCAAGAGCCTGCGATGGTGGTGCTATTGAATTTTTTAACAGTGAAGAGTTAAACAATGCTGTTCGAGCTTTAGAAGAAATAAAATAAGAATTATCTAAAATATAAAAACCGGTTGTATATGCAACCGGTTTTTTATATTTTTTATTTTGATAAGCTCTTCTTGGAGAGATCGCTTATTCTGTTTTTGCTTCCTCTGCTTTTTCAGCTGCAGGAGCTTCTTTTTTTGGTTCTGCAGGTTTTACAACTGGCTTTGCACCTGGCTTTGGAATCATATGGATAATATGACGAGGACAAGCCTTTACACACAATCCGCAATTCTTACACTTTTCTGGATCTATGATTGCGTGGTTGTTTTCCACATGAATCGCATCAAAGTTACAAGCCTTTTCACAAAGCTTACATGCAATACATCCAACTTCGCATACATTGCGTGTTTCTTTGCCGGTATCGCAAGAGCTGCATCCAACATAGACTCTGCTTGTTTTTGGAGCAATGCTGATTAGTTGGTTTGGACAAGCTTTTGCACAAGCACCGCAGCCAACACACAGATCTCTGTTTACCTTAGCAATACCGTTGCAAATTTCAATGGCATTGTAGTTACAAGCATCCTGACAGTCACCATAGCCCATACAACCATATTTGCAAGCACCATGACCTTTAAAGAACAATTTGCTTGCTGCACAGCTTTTAAAGCCTTGATATTCCATATCGGATTTTGTTTTTTCTGTAATACCGGAGCAGTGTACGGTTGCAACTTGTGCAACAGAAGCACCGGCATCTACGCCTAGAATGGAAGCGATGGAACCAGCTGTTCCTGCACCACCTGGAATACAAAGATTTGCAGCAACGTTTTCAGGATCTGCTGCAATAGCAGCAGCATAATCATCACATCCTGCATAACCACAAGCACCACAGTTTGCACCAGGAAGTACTTCTCTTACTTTTACAGCGGTTTCATCTACAGGGACTGCCATAAATTTAGCAGCCAAAGTCAAAATGACAGCAGCAACAAGGCCGATGACACAGACTAAAATAACAGGTGTTATAAATGCTGACATTGTGGCACCTCCTTACAGTCCGAAAATGCCATCTATTACGCCCGAAAAACCCATGAAGGATAAGGACAAAATAGAAGCAGCGATTAAAACGGATGGTACACCTTTAAAGCATTCCGGATAGTCATTGAATTCAATTCTCTGACGAACGCCGGAGAAAAGAACCATAGCTAAAAGGAAGCCAAGGCCAGCGCCGAAGGCATTTACCAAAGATTGAGCGAAAGTAAAACCTTCGTCAATGTTTAATACACAAACACCAAGAACAGCGCAGTTTGTAGTAATCAAAGGAAGGAATACTCCCAAAGATTTATGAAGAGCAGGAACGTATTTTTTCAAAATAATTTCAACCAGCTGTACAAGAGCTGCAATTACTAAGATGAATACGATGGTCTGTAAATAACCAATACCCTTCGGCTCTAATAATAATACCTGAATCGGCCATGTTGCTGCAGTTGCAAGTACCATAACGAAGATTACGGCGCAGCTCATACCGAAAGCAGAATCTAATTTCTTGGATACACCAAGAAATGGACAAATACCAAGGAACTTTACCAATACAAAGTTATTTGCAAGGACGGCTCCTAAGATAATGATTAACATTTCTTTCATTAGTTACAACCTCCTTCGCTCGCCTGGCTGCACGCTGCTGCGGAAGGACATCCTGCACAGCCGTTTGCCTTGTTCTTGCTTGGCTTGCCGTTGGTAAGCTTATTTACAAGAGCAATGAGAACGCCAAATACAAAGAATCCACCCGGAGCCAATACGAAGATTGCCATTGGATCGATCAATCCGGCAGTGATGTTATGGCCGAATAACTGACCGGAACCTAAAAGCTCTCTTGTTGCACCCATTAAGAATAAAGCGAGTGTAAAACCAAGACCCATTCCGACACCGTCTAAAGCGGAATCAACAATAGAGTTCTTATTTGCAAACATCTCGGCACGGCCTAAGATGATACAGTTTACTACAATCAGAGGGATAAACAGACCCAAAGCTTTGTCTAGTGCAGGCATATATGCCTTTAATAAGAACTGGACAACGGTTACGAATGCTGCAATAACTACAATGTAACAAGGGATTCTGACTTTATCCGGAATGATGTTTTTCAATGCGGAAATAAAAATGTTAGAGCAAATCAATACAACGGTTGCAGCAAGACCCATACCGATGCCATTGACTGCCTGTGTGGTAACTGCCAATGTCGGACAGGTACCCAGTACCAGTACCAATACTGGATTTTCTTTGATGATGCCTTTGGTAATAATACCCAATTTACTTGGTTTGTTTTCCATTATAAAGCACCTCCTAATTCTGCAAATTGTTCTAATGCTGTGTGAACACCATTGAAGACTGCATTGGAAGTAAACGTAGCTCCAGTAATACCGTCAACTCTTGTTCCTTCGCCGCCATCCACATTGGTAATTGCGGTTTGACCTACGAATTTTGCTAAATGTTCCGGAGTGGTTGCTTTTGTACCAAGACCCGGAGTTTCATTTGCAGCATCCGTTACTTTAACAGCAGTAATTTCACCGTTTGTATCAATGCCTGTCATAACAGTTACCGGGCCACCAAAGCCCTTGAATGCAGTTGTAACAACCACACCGGTACCATTTGTTGCTTTGTATACTTCGGTAACACCCTCAAGAAGGGTAACATCCATTTGTTCAAATCCATCAGCCGAACTGAGCACTTCTGCACGAGCAGCATCGGCATTTTCTTTTGTAATCTTTTCAATAATCGGAGTGGTTACTTGATACGTACCTGCTAAAAGCAAGGTGGCAACAAGACAAATCACTACAAGCACAACGGTTGGTGCAAAATTTTCTTTAAAACTATTGTTTTGCATTATTTGTCACCTCCTGCAGGAACACCGTTTAACTTCAAACGAGTTAAATTATCAATATGCGGAGTCAAAATGTTCATTAACAGGATTGCGAAGGAAACGCCTTCCGGATATGAAGCATACAGACGAATAATCATGGTTAAAAGGCCGCAGCCAATACCGAAAATAATTTTACCTTTTGTAGTAATCGGAGAAGTAACGTAGTCGGTTGCCATAAAGATTGCACCAAGCATAACACCACCTGCAAAGATGTGGAATACAGGATCCAATCCTGCAGCTAATGCAAATACGAATACAGTACCGATAAAGCATACCGGAATCGTAGGTTCGATAACCTTTTTGATTACTAGGTAAACTCCGCCGATCAATAATGCAAGTGCACTGACTTCACCAGTACAACCACCGATGAAACCTAAGAACATATCCATGTTGGAAGGAACGTCCATACCTTTTGCAAATAGACCCAAAGGTGTTGCTCCGGTAATCGCATCTACAGTCTGCTGCGATTTAGGAAGAACCCAAGTCGTCATTGGAGTTGCGAAGGAAATGAATAAAACAATACGACCTACAATTGCAGGGTTTGCAAAGTTTTGTCCAAGTCCACCAAATACTTGTTTTACAATGACAATTGCAACGAAACATCCAATGATTGCCATCCAAAAAGGAAGGCCAGCAGGTAAATTATAAGATAGTAAAATACCGGTTACAACAGCACTTAAATCGGAAGTGGTATCTGGACGACCTAATAGTTTTCTGGTAACTGATTCAAATAATACACATGCAGCGACACAAACGGCTGTCAATGCCAATGCACGAAAACCGAAAACAACAACTTCCATAATCATTGCAGGAATCAATGCAATGCAAACATCCAACATAATTTTGGAAGTGTTTACAGGGGACACTACATGCGGTGCGGAAGAAACAATTAAGTTTCCGTTTTTCATCTTACTCATTATTTCTTTCCTCCTTCCGCCAATACAAGACTTTTTGCTAATTTGTTAATAAAGCTTAACTGCTTTCTTGCAGGACAGACATACGTACAGCAGCCGCAGTCCATGCAAGACATAACATGGTATGTCTTTAAGGCATCTACATCTTTACGTTCAAATGCCTTGAATAGAGCAGTAGGCATTAAATTCATCGGGCAGGCTTTTACACATCGGCCGCAATTGATGCAGGCAGTTTCCGGATTCATATTTGCAAAGGTTTCGTCAAATGCCAATATTGCATTGTTTCCTTTAATAATGCATTTTCCATCATCCGGTAAAGCACGACCCATCATTGGTCCGCCCATCAGAATCTTTTTAGGTTCACCGGTATATCCACCGCAGAACTCAATGATATCGATGATTGGTGTGCCGATTGGAACTTCGATGTTCTTTGGCTCTTTTATCACATTGCCGTCTACAGTAAGACTCTTAGTAACAAGAGGCATACCGGTTGTTAAGAACTGCTGAAGTTTTAGCACCGTTGTTACATTTGAAACAATCACACCGACATCAGCAGGAAGTTTGCCGGCAATCAAGTGCTTTCCGGTACACTCATAAATGAGAACACGTTCTGCACCTTGAGGATATTGCTGCAGTAATTCACAAACACTGATGTTTGGTTCATCTTTTACCAATTCATTGAACTTTGCAATGGCATCTGGTTTGTTTCCTTCAATACCGATGATGGCTTGTTTTAGATTTAAATATTTCAGAATGTTTTTTGTACCTTCTACGATTTCTTCCGCATGCTCAAGCATGGTCATATGGTCAACCGTAATATAAGGTTCGCATTCTGCACCGTTTAAAATTAAAGTATCAACCTCTTCCGGATTTCTTGGGTTGTACTTAATGTGGGTAGGGAATGCAGCACCGCCCAAACCTACAAGACCGCAAGCACGTACTGCTTTTAAAAATTCTTCCTTATTACTAATTGTTGGAGGAACTACGGTTTCGGCAACTTCTTGTTTGCCATCGGTTGTAATTTCGATGCTGGTATCAACGATACCCTGTGCAGTCATGCCCTTAACAAGAGCAGTAACTTCTCCCGATACACTGGAGTGAATCGGAGCACATACCGGAGCAGCATTGTCTCCGATTAATTGGCCAACCTTAACATGATCGCCGACTGCGACCGTTGGCTGGCAAGGTGCACCTATGTGCTGAACCATTGGAATATACACTTTTTCCGGTACAGGCATTTTAACAATGGACTGTCCAGCGGTGTTTTTACAATGGTTGACATGGATACCCTTTAGATGTTTTGAAACTGAACTCATAAACTCTCTCTCCTTATCTAGCCTTGTCAAAAATTGTAGAATTTTAACCGTTTCTTTCGTAGTTTTGTCTACACTTGAAAAGGTGGAAGACTCTTCGCTTTGCAGAAATAATACTGGTAAAATTGCATAAGAGCCTACAATAATAAAGAATACACCTATTTTTCAATTATGTAAAGTCCTTTTGTCGAGAAGGATGGTGGAAAAGCGATGCAAATTGTGATTTCCTGTCAAAAATTAAGGTGTAAATTAAACATAGTGTTTTATTTTATGGAAACAGTAGGGAATTTGGTATAAATTATTTGGTATAAAGACAAAAAAAAGAATCGTAGTTTCTCCTTTAAATGCGAGAAGCTACGATTCTATCTTATGCTTTCATTTTTCTTTCTAAT
>JAYFPL010000194.1:0-18488 GCA_034927775.1 Anaerovorax sp.
ACAGGATTCCAACGGTTAGTATGATTGTAATAAATCGATTGGATTTCCCCTTTTTCTTTGATCTTTTTCCCATATATAATCTCCCTATGTATGACCCTTTACAAAAAATTATCGCAGAATGCTACCATTCTGCGAAATTATTTTTATTATTTATTTAGCTCTTCCTAAATATTCGCCAGTTCTGGTGTCAATCTGGATTAATTCTCCCTCTTCGATAAAGATCGGAACCTGAATGGTTGCACCGGTTTCTACAACTGCCGCTTTTGTTACATTTGTAGCGGTATCGCCCTTTACACCTGGTTCGGTTTCTATTACCTTAAGGTTTACGAAGTTCGGTGCTTCTACTAAGAAAGCGCTTCCCTTATAAAACTTAATTGTAGCCATATCATTTTCTCTTAGATACTTGATTGCATCTTCAACCTGTTCTTCTGAGATTGGAACCTGATCAAAGGTTTCCTGATCCATGAAATAATAAAGCTCTCCATCATTGTATAAATATTGCATTTGTTTTGTGTCAATATGTGCTTTCGGAAATTTATCATTTGGATTAAATGCTTCTTCTCTAGTTGCACCTGTTAAGATATTCTTATACTTGGTTCTTACAAAGGCTGCACCTTTACCGGGCTTTACATGCTGAAAGTCAAGAACTACATGTGGCTCTCCGTTAATATCAAAAGTAACGCCTTTTCTAAAATCGCTTGCATAAATCATTGTTTACTCCTCCATTGTAGATATATCTAATCAATCCTATTTAGATAATAATTAGCTCTTTTTCTGAATGAACCGTGTTTATTATACCAAAAGATGTGATGATTGCCAAGTCTTCAATTCGAATCCCGAATTTTTGCGGAAGGTAGATTCCAGGTTCGATGGTAACGGTCATATTTTCCTTTAATAATCCTTTGCCTCTCGGACTTAAGGTAGGTGCTTCATGAATCTCCAACCCGACTCCATGACCAAGTCCATGTCCAAAATAGTCTGCATAACCGGCATCAATAATTACTTGTCGAGCTAAGCGATCTCCCTCTACACAGGACATCCCTGCTTTTAGTCCTTCGATTGCTGTTTTTTGTGCTTGTAAAACCAAATTATAAATCTGTTTTTGCTCTGGTGTCACAGAACCAATCGCAACCGTTCTTGTCATATCAGAGCAATAACCATCTAAAATACAACCGAAATCCATCGTTAAGAAATCACCGGATTCCAGTTTTTTATCTGTGGGTACTCCATGCGGTAAAGAGCTCCTTACACCGGATACACAGATAGAATCAAAGGAAAGACCCATTGCACCATTTTTTTTAAAGAAAAATTCGATTTCCAAAGCGGCTTCTTTTTCTGTCATACCCGATTTTAAAATAGAAAGCATATGAGAGAAACAATCATCCGTTAAAGCAGCAGCTCGCTTTATGGCATCCAATTCATATTCATCTTTTATCTGACGGATTTCTTCTACCAAACCACTGCAATCTTGCCACTCTGTATGTTGTACTTCCTTTGATAGTTTACGATAACTATTTACCGTTAATATGTCATTTTCACACCCAATGACCGATAATTGCATTTCTTTTAGAAAATCTATTTCAGAATACTCGTTATTTATTAATATAACTTCGTACATTGGGCAAGAATCTTTCGCCGCTTCGATATAACGAAAATCGGTCAGCAAATAATTTTTATTTTTGGTAAGAAGAAGAAAACAATTGGAAGAAGGAAAATCGCACAAATAGATTTGATTTTCTTTCTTTGTAATCCAAATTCCATCCAATTGTTGTACTGTCAACGCATTTCTTACCTTTTCAATTCGGTAAGAAATGCGTTTTTCTCGTTCTGATTTATTTTTCAATACGAATCACTTCTCCTAAAATGCCATAAACATCGGAAACTAATTTTGTAAAAATAAGTTCTGCCTGCATATATTCTGCAGCCAAAGGATCTGCCATAACAATTTGATATAAAGATTGAACCTGCTCCATAATACTCTGATCGGCATTACCTGTCAGCATTTGCTGCGTTTGCATTTTCATATTTTTATCTTGAAAATCATTAATCATAGCACTGAGTTCCGTATTTTGCGAAATCTCTTCTTTTTTAGCAATATAATTTTTATATTCCTGTGATTCTTTCAATGCTTTTGCTAATTCATGTGCTTTATCGTAAGGGTTCATAATAACCTCCTATACTTCTAAAAAGATTGGTAAAATAACGGGACTTCTTTTCGTTCTTTGATAAATAAAGTTTCGTAACTCATCACGAACCGCATTTTTTAACGCAGCCCAATCTCGAATTCCATCTGCCTGACAACGCTCTAAGCGCGCTTGAACGACTTTTCTTGCGGAGTCAATCAAATCTTCGGATTCTCGTACATATACAAAACCTCTTGATATAATATCAGGTCCTGACGTCACCATACCTGTTCCCTTTTGAATACCGGCAACAACGATGATTAAACCCGCCTCTGATAACAGCTTTCGATCTCGAAGAACAATGTTTCCAACGTCACCTACTCCAAGACCATCTACCATTACAGATGAACATGGAACTTCTTCTTTACACTTTTCGACCTTATTACGCTTTAAGGAAAGTACTTGTCCATTCTCTAAGATAAAAATATGATCTTTTGACATTCCTAAATTTTCAGCAATTAAGGAATGCTGACGCAGATGGCGATACTCTCCATGAACCGGCATAAAAAACTTTGGCTTAATAAGAGAATGTACCAATTTTAATTCTTCTGCACAAGCATGGCCCGAAACGTGAATGTCAGCAATGTCATTATAAATAACCTCTGCTCCCTTTTCAAAGAGCTTATTTACTACATTCGAAACGGTTTTTTCATTTCCGGGTACAGGACTGGAAGAAAGAACAACGACATCTCCTTTTTTTATTTGAACCGCTTTATGATCACTGGAAGCCATTCTTGCTAATGCAGACATCGGCTCGCCTTGGCTCCCTGTTGTAATAATGACTAACTCTGAATCCTTTATATTTCTGATTTTATTAATGTCCACTAAAATACCATCAGGAACCTTCAGATATCCAAGCTCAATCGAAATGTTTACGACATTCAGCATACTTCTTCCGGAAATCGCAACCTTTCTCTTGAATTTTACTGCTGTATCAATAATTTTTTGCACACGATGTACATTGGAAGAGAATGTCGCAACTAGTATTCTTGTAGTACAAGAGCGGAAAATGTTTTCGAGTGTGACGCCAACCGTCTTTTCTGAAGCAGTATAGCCTTTTCGTTCTGCATTTGTACTGTCAGCAAGCATCAGCAATACACCCTTATTTCCGATTTCTGCCAAACGATGAAAATCTATTGTCTAACCATCAAGTGGTGTGTAATCAATTTTAAAATCTCCTGTATGAAATACTTTTCCTGCCGGTGTGTCAATGGCAAGACAAATGGCATCTGCAATGGAATGTGTTGTTCGTATTGTTTCTACTTTAAAATCGCCCAATTTTATGGTCTCACCCGCTGCAATCACATTTAAATTTCCTCTGAGACCGTGTTCTTTTAATTTATTTTCAACAAGCCCGAGTGTAAGTCTGGTTCCATAAATCGGCAAATTGATTTCCTTTAATAAATAAGGAATTGCTCCGATATGATCCTCGTGACCGTGTGTCAGTACCATGCCCCTGATTTTTTCTCTGTTCTTTATCAGATAACTAAAATCAGGTATCACGATATCTATTCCGTACATTTCATCATCAGGAAAGGATAATCCACAATCAATGATAATTAAATCATTTTTTGATTCCAAGACGGTAATGTTTTTACCGATCTCATTTAATCCGCCAAGTGGAATCAGTTTTACAATGTTTCCTCCCCTATTATTGTTGTTGATTCTCAAATAATACATCCTTTCTTTTTCTGTGGGATTTTCCACATATTATTTTACAACTACGTTCAATAATTTACCCGGAACGGCAATGACTTTTACAACCTCTTTTCCAGCTAAAAGTGCTTTTACTTTTTCTTCGTCCATCGCTGCACTTGTGAAAGCTTCTTTGTCAAGTCCCGTTGGCATTTGAATTCTTTCTTTCACTTTACCGTTTAATTGAATTACTACCTCAACCATATCCTTTACCAATGCTGTTTCATCGTAGGTTGGCCAAGCGGCATTGTAAGCAAAGCCTTCATGATTTGTATGCTTCCACATTTCTTCACAAATATGCGGAACAAACGGATTTAATAGTAAGATTAAGGAATCGATTGCATGCTTAAACAGACCTAGATTTATGTCGTCCAAAGCCTTATATTTATACATTTCATTGACCAATTCCATGATTGAGCTAAGTGCTGTGTTAAAGTTAAAACGAGTTCCGATATCTTCCGTTACTTTCTTAATCGTACTATTTAATACAAATGCTAAATTTTTATCTTCCTTGGTTTCTAAAGTATAGCGAGCAGGAATTTCATTTGTTATTTCTGCTGCTTCATATACCAAACGATACACACGATTTAAGAAACGATAGCTTCCTTCTACTCCGGCATCTGACCATTCCAGTTCTTTTTCTGGCGGCGCAGCAAATAATATAAATAAGCGTGCCGTATCTGCACCGTATTTATTAATAATTTCTTCCGGACTTACTACATTTCCTACGGATTTTGACATTTTGCTTCCATCCTTTAACACCATACCTTGTGTTAACAGATTTGCAAATGGTTCTTCTACCGGAGACCATCCAATATCAAAGAGTACTTTTGTAAAGAATCGTGCATATAACAAATGTAAGATAGCATGTTCTACACCACCGATGTACTGATCCACGCTCATCCAATAGTCTGCATTTTCTTTTGAAAATACTTCATTTTCATTTTTTGCATCTGTATATCGTAAGAAATACCAGGAGGAATCCAAGAAGGTATCCATGGTATCCGTTTCTCTTCTAGCCGGTTTTCCACATTTTGGACAAGTTGCCTTAGCGAAAGTCGGACTTGTGGTAAGCGGAGATTCTCCTTTACCGGAGAAAACTACATCAGTTGGTAATTCAACCGGGAGATTCTCAAGCTTTTCTGGTACCCATCCACATTCCTCACAATATACCATAGGAATTGGACAGCCCCAATATCTTTGTCTCGAAATTAGCCAATCACGAAGACGGAAATTGATGGATTCGTTTCCGATTTTTTTCTCTTCTAAATATGCAATGATCTTTTCCTGAGCCGGCATATTATCTAAGCCGTTAAATTGATCGGAATTGATTAATTTACCTTCAGCAACAAAAGCTTCTTGTAAATTGTAAATATCAATGGAAGGATCTTTGGACTCTACCACTGGTATGATTTCTAAATCATATTTCTTTGCAAAATCAAAGTCTCTCTGATCGTGAGCAGGTACCGCCATAATCGCTCCGGTTCCATAGTCCATAAGAACGTAATTTGCGATATAAATTGGAATCTTTTTACCATTCAATGGATTAATCGCATATTTACCAATAAATACTCCTTCTTTTTCTAAGGTTGTGGAGGTACGATCAATGTCGCTTAAATGTTGAAGTCTACCTAAGAAATCTTCAACTGATTTTTCATATTCCGTACCGGCAATCAATTCCTTTACATAAGGATGTTCTGGTGCCAATACCATATAAGTAACTCCATATAAGGTATCTACTCTTGTAGTGAAAATACGTAAGCTTTTTTCAACGCCATCAATGGAAAAATCAACTTCTGCACCAACGCTTTTCCCAATCCAGTTTTTCTGCATGGTTTTTACTTTGTTTGGCCATCCTTCCAGCTTTTCCAAATCATTTAAAAGACGGTCAGCATACTCGGTAATTTTTAAATACCATTGTTCTAAGTCTTTTTTACCAACCATCGTTGAGCAACGTTCACATTTTCCGTCAACGACTTGCTCATTCGCCAATACTGTTTGACAAGAAGGACACCAGTTTACTGGATTCTTTTTCTTATAAGCCAAACCCTTTTCAAAAAATTGAATAAAAATCCATTGCATCCATTTATAGTATTCCGGAGTACAGGTAGCTACTTCACGTTCCCAATCGTAGCTGAAACCTAATTGCTTTAATTGCTCTCTCATTTCTGCAATGTTTTGTTTTGTCCAAACTGCCGGATGAATACCATGCTTAATTGCAGCATTTTCTGCTGGAAGTCCAAAGGAATCCCAACCCATTGGATGAAGTACATTGTAACCCTTCATAGTTAAAAAACGTGCGGTAACATCGCCGATGGAATAATTTCTCACATGTCCCATGTGGAGTTTTCCGGAAGGGTACGGGAACATTTCAAGAAGATAAAACTTTTCTTTTGTTTTATCCTCTGTTGTATGAAACGCATTTTCTTTTTGCCAAGTATCCTGCCATTTCTTTTCGATGACATTAAATTCGTATTGTTGTTGCATCTTTAACTACCTCCTAATTTTCCGTGGCATCAAACGGAACAATTTCACAGTCGCCCCAAACTTTTTCAATATTATATCGTTCTCTTTGTTCTAATGAAAATAAATTCACAATAACATCTCCGAAATCCATTAAAATCCAACCACTATTTCCTTTTCCTTCAATATGCTTTACTAAAATACCGTCCTTTGCAAACTGATCCTCTACTTCGTCTGCTAATGTAGAAAGTTGTCTTTCTGAATTTGCAGATGCAATTACAAAAAAGTCTGCAAAAGAAGACTTTTCTTTGATATTCATTACCACGATGTCAATCGCTTTTTTTTGATCCAACACAGCGGCTGCAGACAGTGCAATCTCTTTATTATCCATATAATCTCCTTTTTTTATATCTTTATATGCTTCTAACGTATTATAATCCAAATCCAAACCATTTTCGGTCACATACCGTATGGTATTTTGAAACGCTTGTAAACAAGCGGCATCTAAATCTTTATATGCCAAGATTCGAAGCTCATCCACTCCGGGATAGCTTCGATTTGGTTCAATGGCATCCGCCAAATATAAAATCTTTTCCAATAAAGACATCCCTGCTCTTCCTGTCGTATGAAAGCGTACAGCGTTACAAAGATCTTCATCCTTAATTTTATAGGTGTCTTTCATGACGTCTGCTGCAATATTTCCGTGAATTAGGTTCCCTCTTTCCCGAAATGCATCATGAAACAACGCACCCAATTCTGCTTTTATTGGATTCACTCCATATTTTTTTGCTAATTTTTTTGCTTCGTCAACAACGCCAAAGGTATGGGCAAGTCGTTTTTCCTTTAGATTTGCTTTAATATAAGAAGTGATTTCTTTTTTTATCCCATTTTTTGTATACATTCCATTGTACCACTAATCTTTTCCATTGACAAGAGATTGCGCGGAAGCCGGAAATGTGCTATCCCAATTTATACCATACAATCGATTTTTGATTGCATACTCGGCCACGGAATCGGGAAGCAAATATTTTACAGATTTTCCTTGATAAAAACGATCTTTAATATCAGTAGAGGAAATATCCACCTTTGGCATTTCTACTTTTTCCACTTTAGTTCCGTAACGGTTTCGAACTTCAACTAACATGCGTTCCAATGCTTCATCCTGATATCCGGGACGATTTCCAACTAAAAATGAAAATTCTGTTAAGAGTTCCTTTGCGTGTGCCCAATCCTCAATACCTAAAAATGCATCCGTTCCTGTAATAAAGTATAGTTCCGTCTCACTCCCCCACTCTTCTCTCAATGCACGGAGTGTTTCAATGGTATAGGATACAGTATCCTTTGCCAATTCATAATCGGAAGCAAAAAAGTATGGATTTTCTTCAATAGCCTTTAGAACCATAACGTAACGGTCTTCTCCCCTTGTCGGCACTGTATTTAATTTGAATGGAGAAATCTTTGCGGGAACAAAAATCACACGATTTAAGTTAAATAAACTTCGTGCCTGTTCTGCTAATAATAGATGCCCATAATGAATGGGATCGAAACTTCCTCCAAAGATACCAATTTTATTCATTCTGCACCCCTAAATTTTGGTTGCTTTATTCCTCTTCTGCTACGATTTGAATTGCTAATTCATCAAGCTGATTTTGTTCAATCACAGATGGTGCGTCACAAAGCATACATTGTGCTGCTTGATTTTTTGGAAATGCCATAACTTCACGAATGCTCTGTGATCCTGTAAGAAGCATAACCAATCTATCCAGCCCATAAGCCAAACCACCATGAGGCGGAACACCATATTTGAACGCTTCCAATAAGAAACCAAACTTACTATTTGCTTCTTCTTCAGACAATCCTAATATTTCAAAAATCTTTGCTTGTAATGTACGATCATGGATACGAATGCTTCCACCACCTAATTCAACTCCGTTCATGATGATATCGTAAGCTTCTGCTTTTACTTTGGATGGATCTGTGTCCATCAAAGGAATGTCTTCTGCTTTCGGTGATGTAAACGGATGATGCATTGCCTGGTAACGTCCCAATTCTTCGTTATATTCATACATTGGGAAATCTACAACCCAAAGGAAATTATATTCTTTATCGTTTAATAAACCGAGTCTTCCTGCAATCTCTCTTCTTAGGAATCCTAAACTGTCAAATACTACGGACGGTTTATCGGCTACGATTAAAATCAAATCATTTGGTTTTCCTTCAAAAATCTGAATCATTGCATCCATTTGTTCCGGTGTAAAGAATTTACCGATGGAAGATGTATGTTCAGATTCACCAACTCGAATCCAAGCCACACCTTTTGCTCCATAAGCTTTCGCTGCATCCTGAAGCTTGTCTAAATCCTTTCTGCTGAAACGGTCGGAATATCCGTTGATATTGATACCACGAACGTCGCCGCCGGAGGAAAGTGCATTTTTAAACACTTGGAAATCACAGTCTTTCACTGTTTCGTTTAAGGATTTTAATTCAAATCCAAAGCGAGTGTCCGGCTTATCACTTCCAAATCGAGTCATTGCTTCCTCGTAAGTGAGTCTTGGAAATGGTGTACTAATCTCCAAATTCATCAATTCCTTAAACAATTTTTTCATAAAACGTTCCTGCGTGGAAATAACATCATTTGCATCGACAAAGGACATTTCTAAGTCAATCTGTGTAAATTCAGGCTGACGGTCTGCTCTCAAATCTTCATCACGGAAGCATTTGGCAATCTGAAAATAACGATCGGTTCCGGAAACCATCAAAAGCTGCTTAAATAGCTGCGGAGACTGAGGCAGTGCATAAAATTTTCCTTGGTTTACTCTGCTCGGTACAATATAATCTCTGGCACCTTCCGGAGTGGAATTAATTAAAATAGGAGTTTCCACTTCTGTGAATCCTTCTTCATCAAAGAAATCACGAGCTATTTTTGTTACCTTATGACGAAAGGATAAATTACGTTGCATTTTTAGTTTTCTAAGATCCAAATATCTATATTTTAAACGTAAATCTTCAGATACCTTATCATCATCTTTTACATAAATTGGTGGTGTCTCTGATTCGGAGTAGATCATCAAATCACTAGCAAATACTTCAATATCTCCGGTAGACAGATCTTTATTTTTGGATTCTCTTTCTTTTACCGTTCCCTTAATTCCTACTACAAATTCACTGCGAAGCTTGTCTGCTTTTTCAAAGAGCTCCTTTGGAATATCATCATTAAATACAATTTGTACAATTCCGGTTTTATCTCTTAAATCGCAAAAAATCAGTCCTCCCAGATTTCTTCTTTTTTGAATCCATCCGTTTAAAACGATTTCTTCCTGTACATTTGCAAGTGTAAGTGTACCGCACATATGCGTTCTTTTAAATAAATTTGCCATGTTTTTGTATCTCCTCTATTTTAGTATAAACTGAATTCTAAAAATTTATTTCGTTTCGAATTGCATCAATGGCAATTTCTTTCTGTTCTGAGGTTTTCATATTTTTAAGCGATACCATTCCCTTATCAAGCTCATTATCCCCGATGACAATGGTATATTTCGCATGCAAACGATCCGCATACTTGAATTGACCTTTTAGGTTTCGTCCAACAACATCCATTGCAGCCATAATCCCTTCTTTTCTCAGGTCATGCATTAACTTTAATCCAAAGCTTTTACCGCGTTCTCCCATTACTGCAATAAATACGTCCGTAGTCTCTTCTTCCGGAAAAGAGATGCCTGCTGCTTCCATAACTAGAAGTAAACGTTCAATGCCAATTGCTAAACCAACGCCTGGAGTGGAAGGTCCCCCGATTTGCTCTACAAGGTGATCGTAACGTCCGCCTCCGCAAACCGTACCCTGTGCCCCAATTGAATTGGATACAATTTCAAATGCCGTTTTTGTATAGTAATCCAAACCACGTACAATACCCGGATCCACAAGGTAAGGAATTTCCATCGCTGTTAAATTGCTCTGTACTTCAGAAAAAGCATCAGCACATTCTTCACAAAGATAATCCAGCATCTTTGGGGCACCCTGGACTAATTCTTGACAAACCGGAGATTTACAATCCAAAATACGCATCGGATTACGGTCATAACGACTTTTACAGGTATCACAAAAAGCTTCATAGTTCGGTTTTAGGAATGCCTGCAATGCTTCTCTGTATTTTTGACGACAATTTGGACAACCGATGCTGTTGATGCGAAGCTCCAAATCCTTGATACCCAGTTCGTCTAAGAAATCCATTGCCAGTGCAATGACTTCGGCATCAGCCATCATATTTGCAGCACCAAAGGTTTCAATTCCTAACTGATGGAATTCACGCAGGCGGCCGGACTGCGGCTTTTCATAACGAAAGCACGGAGTTACGTAATAGTATTTGGAAGGCTGTACTTCCGCAAATAATTTATTTTCTACAAATGCTCTTACAACCGGTGATGTACCTTCCGGCTTGAGTGTCAAATTTCTTCCGCCGTAATCATCAAAAGAGTACATTTGCTTTTCTACAATATCAGTTGTATCACCAACGCTTCTTTTAAACAATTCCGTATGTTCAAAAATTGGCGTACGAATTTCTTTAAAATGGTATTTACTGCAAAGTTCTCTGAATGTACGTTCTACATACTGCCATTTATATACTTGAGAAGGCAACACGTCCTTCGTTCCCTTAGGAATGTTTGTAATCATTAAATACCTCCGTTTTCTTCTGCTTTTAAAGGAATAAAAATACCCTTTTCTTTACGGTCGAGCATTTCATCCAAGCGTTCTACATAGATTTCATAATTTGAAACATTCGGCACACGTTCCAAACGATTTTCATCGGGAAAATATACTTTACTGATTCCACCGGCGCCCAAAGCTATGATGGTTTGATTTTCTTCCATGATGCGAATGTTATAAATGCTTTCTGTATTCGGCTTTGCATATCCAATATTCTCAAAATTTCCGGTCATATGTTTTTGACGATACATATAATAAGGAACATATCCGTTTTCTTTCATCAATCGTTTTGAGATGGCTAACATTTTTCGGACACGCTCGCCCTGATGATAGTGATATTCTGCATCCATATCAATTAATCTGGATGCTCGTTTAACTGCCAACGTGTGGACGGTGATGTTTTGTGGCGCAAGCTTTATGATTTGACGTAGACTCTCTTCAAAATCATTTGGCTCTTCTTCCGGGAGCCCTGCAATTAAATCTGCATTGATAAGCTCGATTCCAATTCCTTTTGCTATAGCAAATGCTTCTACAATTTGTTCAGGAGTATGCGAGCGCCCAATCAGCTCTAAGGTTCTCGGTTTCATGGATTGCGGATTGATACTGATACGGTTTACATGAAAGTCGGAAATGACTTGCAGTTTTTCCTTAGTAATGGTATCAGGACGCCCTGCTTCGACGGTAAACTCTTTTAAATGAGATAAGTCAAAATGCATTGAAACAGCGAAAAGTAATTTTTTAAGTCCTTCTGCCGATAAGGTAGTTGGTGTACCTCCTCCGATATAAATGGATTCTGCAAAGATTCCGCTTTCCTTCATACGTTTTCCAACGTAAGCAATTTCTTTCAATAAAGCATCCAAATACCAGTTGATTTTCTCGTCGGTTGCTTGATTTGAAGTAAAGGAACAATAGACACACCGAGTTGGACAAAAAGGAATACCGATATAGATACCCACATCTTTTTTTTCACAATTAGCAAGAACGTGTTTTTGGTTTTTGCATAAATCAATCAATAAGTCTATTTTTTCATCGGACACATAGTAGAAATTTTTAAAAAGCGTTCGAATCTCTTGAAAACTCTTACCTTTTTTTAAGTATTCTCCAGCTAATTTTCCGGGTCTTACACCGGTTAAAATTCCCCAATCTGGATGAATTCCTGTTTCTGCACTTAATTTTTCAAAGAGATAGCGCTTCCCTTCATTCTTATCTCTTATTCCATCCGGAATCCGTATTTCTTTCCAAACTGATTCGTTTGAGTTTTTTTCCTCTAAAGAATTCTGTACAGTTTCATTGTTAAATAAAACATAATCGTTTGGTTTAAGAAACATTTTAACCAGTTCTTCCAGCTCATATTTATTTTTTATTTCATTGCAGTCAATTTTATACAAATGGATTATGCCTCTTTTCGTAACCAATGGTTGTACTTCCCATATGTCCCGGATATACTTTTGTGTCTTCCGGAAGTAAAAATAGCTTTGTTTTTATAGATTCAATTAGGTGTGGGAAAGAACCCATAGGAAAATCCGTTCTTCCAATGGATTGTGCGAAGAGAGTATCTCCGCTAAACAGACAGTCCTCTACCAAAATACACATTCCACCCGGAGTATGTCCCGGTGTTTCAATAAAATGAAGCACCAAATTACCAACATTTAAGGTGTCTTCCTCTTCTACATATAAATCAGCTTCAAGAGAAAGGCTTACACCGCAGGTTTCTCTTGAAAAATTCAAAGACGGGTCCTTTAAGAAATCTTCTTCTTTCTTGCTGGCAACAAGCTTTGCTT
This sequence comes from Anaerovorax sp., assembly GCA_034927775.1. Taxonomy (GTDB): domain Bacteria; phylum Bacillota; class Clostridia; order Peptostreptococcales; family Anaerovoracaceae; genus IOR16. Next base: position 12,824 of record JAYFPL010000194.1, read on the forward strand.
TCGGAAATGCTTGTTGATGGACTCCGACACCGCCAATGTGATCTCCATGACCATGTGTTAACACGATGTATAAAATGTCGATGTTTTCTTCTTCAACTTTCTGTAGCAAACCGGCATTGACACCACCCGGATCTATGATAAAACCTTTTTTTGTTTCCTCATCATAGACAAGGTAAGAGTTTACTTGCAATGCACCGCTGTAATATCCTTTTACAATCATACCTTTCTCCTTTAAAATAGTTTTTTACTGTCTATAAGAACCGTTACTGGCCCGTCATTTTCTATGTGAACCAGCATGTCCGCTTGAAAAACGCCTTCTTCAACATGCACCCCATATCCTTTACATGCATCGATGAAGGCGCGGTAAAGGCTGTTTGCCTTTTCCGGACGGGCCGCTTTAATAAAACTTGGTCGCTTTCCTTTTCTACAATCTCCAAAAAGCGTAAATTGAGATACCGCTAAGATATCCCCTCCTACGTCCTTGATGGATAAATTCATTTTTTCTTCTTCATCTTCAAAGATACGAAGTCCCGTAATCTTATCTGCCATATATGTTACATCAGTCATTTCATCGTCATCTTCTACACCGAGAAGAACCATCAGTCCTTTTTCAATGGAGCCGGTAACTTTATTATCAACCGTAACGCTTGACCGCAGAACTCTTTGTACAACTGCTCTCACAAACTCCTCCTCTTATTTTGATCAGTATTATGATTATTTATATTTATTTTCTATCGATAAGAATAGGATCATTAAAAACTCTTATCGTTTATTTCTAAGTGATTGTACGATATACATCCGCAACACCTTGTACAGAACGCAGCGAACGTAATACCTTTTCCATTTGGTTGGTATTTGAAATGGATAGTGTCATTGTAATATTGACGATTCGATCCTTTGCACTCTTCGCATTTACTCCGGTAATGTGAACATCCATGTCTTCGCAGACACGAGAAAGATCGGAAAACAATCCTTTTCTATCTTCCGATAAAATACTGATATCCACATCATATGACAAATCTTTTTTGTCACGATCCCATTCGACATGAATAAAGCGCTTTCGTTCGTCTTCTGGCAAAGTTAAAATATTGATGCAATCTTTACGATGCACAGAAATACCACGTCCTTTTGTGATAAAACCTACAATTTCATCACCTGGGACTGGATTGCAGCATTTTGAAAAACGAATCAAAAGATTATCAACACCTTCAACCGTAACACCTGTCGGGTTTATTTTGCGTTGTTTTCTTTTTGTTTCTAGCTTAGCCTGCTCTTTTTCTTTTTTCTTTAACTCAGCTTGTTTTTCCTCATGATAATACCCTTCCAGCATTACCATAACCTTACTGAGAATGACACCGCCATAACTAATTGCTGTGTATAAATCTTCTGTATTTGAATAGTTTAAAGATTTTGCAGCTTTGTTGATATATTGATTTTTTAAAATTTGCTGTAAGTCATAGCCCTTACGCTTTGCATATTTCTCCAACATTTCTTTTCCTTTGTCGGAGGTTTCTGATTTATTTTCTTTCTTTAGCCAAGCACGAATCTTATTTCTTGCAGTATTGCTCTTTGCTATTTTTAACCAATCAATGCTTGGACCTTTACTGTTCGAAGAAGTCACAATGTCAACAATTTGTCCATTGGATAACGTATAGTCAATGGGAACCATTTTACCATTTACTTTAGCTCCAATGCACTTTGCACCAACTGCTGAGTGAATTTTAAATGCAAAATCCAGTGGAGTGGAACCTGCCGGAAGCTCTATAATATCTCCCTTTGGGGTAAAAACAAAAACCTGGTTTGAAAACAAGTCCACCTTCAAGGTTTCCATAAACTCTTTTGGATCGTTTAAGTCTTTTTGCCATTCCAGCGTTTGACGCAGCCATGCCAGCTTTACTTCTTCTTTATCTTGTGAAATACCTTCTTTATATTTCCAATGTGCAGCGATACCGTACTCCGCAATCTTGTGCATTTCTTTTGTTCGAATTTGAATTTCAAACGGTTCTCCGTTATCTCCCAAAACAGTTGTATGCAAGGATTGATAGCGATTTGGTTTTGGCATCGCAATGTAATCCTTGAAACGCCCAGGAAGAGGCTTCCACATAGTATGAACAATACCCAAAACTGCATAGCAGTCCTTTATTGTATCCACAATGATTCGAACAGCTGTTAAATCAAAAATTTCATCTAACTGCTTATTTTGATATTTCATCTTACGATAAATACTGTAGAAATGCTTTGATCTTCCGGTAATTTCATAAGAAATGCTCAACCCATCCAAAGATTCACGAATTTCATCCATTACACGATTGATGTTTTCTTCTCGCTGTTGTTTTTTAATCTTTACTTCCGTAACCAGCTTATAATAAGCTTCCGGTTCTAGCATTTTTAATGCAATGTCTTCCACTTCAAATTTTATTGTGTAAATACCCAGTCGGCTTGCAAGCGGTGCATAAATTTCAAGTGTTTCTTTACATTTTTCAATAATTTTGTCTTCGGTCATATAATTAATGGTTCGGAGATTGTGCAGACGATCCGCCAACTTAATAATCAGTACACGAATGTCCTTAGACATAGCTAAAAACATTTTACGAAGATTTTCAGCCTGTCTTTCTTCTTTGCTTTCATAAACAAGAGAACCTAACTTGGTCACTCCATCCACAAGCAAAGCAACCTCCTCACCAAAATCTCTTTTTAAATCTTCTTGCGTATATGGAGTATCTTCAACGGCATCATGAAGCAGACCTGCAACAATTGTACTTTCGTCCATGCCTAAGTCTGCCAATATTTTAGCCACTTCAACCGGATGAATCAGGTATGGTTCGCCTGATTTTCGGAATTGGCCTTCATGCTGCTTTTCTGCAATTTTGTAAGCGCGTTCTATGATGTCTAAATCATAATTCGGGTTTACATTGAGCAGATAGTTTAAGAATTGCTCCATCATAAGAAGATCCCTTACTTTCCTTTATATTTCGATTTATTTTCTGTCAATTTGCTTAGATCATAGTAGAGAGGACTTGCAATTGCAATGGAAGAATACGCACCTGCTGTAATACCTACCATCAAAGGCAATGCAAATTCACGAATGGTATCGCCGCATAAAATATAAAGCGGAATGATAACCAATATGGTCGTGATGGATGTCATTAAGGAACGAACTAAAGTTTGATTGATACTCTTATCAATTAGTTCTTCCAACTGCTTTTTCTTCATAAATTTTAAATTTTCACGGATACGGTCGAAAACTACGATGGTATCATTGATGGAATATCCAACGACAATCAACATACCTGCAATAAATGGATTGTTGATGCTCACATGGAAAAATCCGTAAAATGCAATTAACATTAAAACATCATGAAGCAGTGCAATGATCGATGCCACACCAAATTTCCACTCAAAACGAATGATGATGTAAATTAACATACAAACAGCAGCAATTAAAACGGCTTTCACTGCATTTTGTTTTAATAATTCTCCAACCGACGGACCAATCAACTGTGCATTTACTACACTGCTTTTATCCAAATCGAAGGTTTTATACATATCTTCATAGAACTTTGTTCGAGCAGCATTGTCTAATGCTTGTACGGTTTTTAAAACAATCTGATCGTTGTTTTCTCCCGCATACTGCACATCCGCCTGAATCTTATTTTCCTTTAATATATCTTTTACTTCATTAATCGCAACTTCACGTCCCATATCAAATTGAATACGAGTACCGCCAGTAAAATCAATTCCATAATTAAAGCCTCGAATTAGGCCTGTACCAATTCCACCTATAATTAAAACAAGGGAAATGATATAAATAATCTTTCTATATTTAATAAAGGAGAACTCTCTTTTAAACTCAAACATTTATTGCACCTCCTTTATGCCAAAAAATTTTTTGTTTCCAAATGTCTTACTTTCAGCAAAAATAGTAAGGTAAAGCTGCGTGATAACAACGGCTGTAAAAATACTGCCTACAATACTGATCATCAGAGTCATGGCAAATCCTCGTACCGGGCCAGAACCTAATTGATATAAAACGATTGCAGCAATCATAGTTGTTACTTGCGAATCAATTACTGTAGACATTGCTCGCTTAAATCCTTCGTGTGCAGCAACACGAACGCTCTTTCCGTTACTAACTTCTTCTCGAATTCTGGAGAAGATAATTACATTCGCATCAACCGCCATACCAACACCTAAAATCATACCTGCAATGCCAGGTAAAGTCAGTACAGCATGGAAAGCTGCCATTACCCAAAGAACAATTAATACATATAAAAGCAATGCAATGTCTGCTGCCAGTCCCATAATACGATACATTGCAATCATAAATACTATAATCAATGCAACACCAATCATTCCCGCAAGAACGCTTCCTTTTAGGGAATCAATTCCCAAAGTTGGTCCTACAGTAGTCGTATCAACTTCTTCCAGTCCGACCGGCAAAGCACCACCACGAATTAAAACTGCTAAGTTCGCAGCTGCTTCATTCGTGAAATTACCAGAAATCTGCGCATTGCTTGAAATAACTTCATCGACACCCGGACTAGACAATACTTGCCCATCCAAAAGAATCATAATTTGATTTGCTTGCATTCCTGGAATTGTTGGCGTTACTTGCTTATTTACAATTCGTTCAGTTGCCGCTTTAAAGGCTTTGGAACCTTCTGCATTAAATTCCAATGTAACCACATAACCTGTGTCAAGTGATATGTTGCTTTTTCCTTGGTTTTTTGCAACTCCGGCATCTTTTACTTGACTGCCGTCTAAAACAACCGTTCCATCTGCCATGACAAACTGTAATTGTGCAGTTTTACCAATTTGTTTAATTGCTTCGTCTGCATCATCTGCACCTGGTAATTCTACTCGGATACGCTTTTCTCCTTCTATGGTTACAACCGGTTCTGACAATCCCATCTGATTGACTCTTTTTTCAATGATGGCCTGTGTTTGCTGCATCAATGTTTTTAACTCGGAACCGGTCGCATCCGTCTGCGCCTCCATGACTACGGAAACACCGCCCTTTAAGTCTAAACCCAGTTTGAGTTGGTCTTTAATAGGCGCAAATGATCCGATACCCATAAAGGTAACAAACCAACATCCGGCTATGAGAATCGCCAGGACGATTGCTAATGTTTTTTTCATTCTTTTATTCACCTTCTCTTACGTATTTTTTGCGAAGTTTTCCGCTCATTAAGCTTCAATTTATTTGAATGCTACAGAATATTTTACTACTTTTTTGTAACTTCTACAAGTAAAACATGACTTGAAATGCCACTTTTCCTTTAAATTTTAAGATTTACACCAACCATTCCACCTAGACTTCCAAGAACGATACATGGCACATATCGTACCCGTAAAAGAAAAATAGAGTTTTCCATTCCGGATAAAAGAAAACTAAGGAGTAGAATGCTTAAAAGTAAAATACCTGCAAACAATGCTCCGAAAATAAGTCCTCTCTTTTTGAACACAATTCCTGATTGCAGTCCAATAAAAAAGCAAGTTACTCCACAGATTGCTAAAATATAATACAGCATCCCTTTTTCCGGCAGTGCTGTAAACATCAACAATACTGCAAGAAGTGTAAATAGAATAAAAAACAATAGGAAGGAAAGGATAAAGGCCTTCATACCTCTTGTTATATAATTTTGTAATGCTATACCTTTCATAT
>JAYFPL010000179.1:0-9248 GCA_034927775.1 Anaerovorax sp.
CCATATTTTTTTAATATATTTTTTTCTAAGGAGCCAGAATTCACCCCAATTCGAATAGGAATATCACGTTCTTTTGCAGCGTCAAGTATCTTTTTAATTTTTTCATTATCTCCAATATTTCCGGGATTAATGCGAACCTTATCAGCCCCATTTGCAATTGCAGAAAGTGCTAGACGATAATCAAAATGAATGTCTGCAACCAAAGGTAGCCGCACCTTTGATTTTATCTCAGCAAATGCATCTGCAGCTTCTTGATCCGGTATCGCACATCTTACAATTTGACAACCTGCATCTTGCAATCTTGCAATTTGATCTACAGTAGCAGAAACCTCCCGGGTATCTGTATTCGTCATAGATTGAATCGATATGGCAGATCCACCTCCAATTGGTACATCGCCACACATAACTTGTTTCGAATGTCTTCTCATTATATCTTCTCCATATTCATTCAGTTACATTTACATTGTTTTTTTAATGCAAAATAAATCGATCCACATCCTGAATAACAATATAAAACATTAATGCAAACAAAACCAACATCCCTGCATAATGAATCTTTGCTTCTAATTCGTCACTTACCGCTTTTCCGGTTACTAAACGGATAATAAGGAAAAGAAGTCTCCCTCCATCAAGTGCCGGAAATGGGAGCATATTAACAATTGCTAAATTTAAACTAATTAAAGCGGTTAAATTAACAATATAGAATAACCCTAATTTCGCCTGATCATTAATAATGGAAACGATTCCCACAGGACCCACCAAATCATTCACAGAGCCTTTCCCAGTAAACAATTGCCCTAAATAGTCGAACATTTGTTTTGCAATGGAACTCGTTGTAGAGATTCCTGTTTTTATTGCCATTCCCGGTGATTTTTTTATAAGCGATGTCACACCAATCATTCGACGTCCATTTTCATTTTCTAAAACACCGCTTACTAAATTTATTTTTTCTCCTTGGCGGTCTACCGTCAAAGTAAGGGTATCTCCTTCACTTTCCGAAATAAGAGAAATGATATCATTCCATTCCTTTACTTCCTTTTGATTGATTCCTATAATGGTATCTCCTTCCATTACTCCGGCTTGCTCTGCCGGGGAACCTTCCGAAACGCTTGCTATGGTATTTGTTTGCATACCCATAATCCCCGCCATCAAAGCAATGATGACAACCGTTGTCAAAAGGTTCATAAAGGAACCAGATATAAGAACAAGTGCTTTTGCCCAAAATGGTTTATTATGAAACGCATTGATATCGTCAGATTCTTCATCTTCGCCTTCCATTCTTACAAACCCTCCGATTGGCAGCGCACGAAGAGAATAATCTGTATCCCCTTTCTTTTTCTGTAAAAGAAGAGGTCCCATTCCCAATGAAAATTCATTTACCTTTACACCAACAGCTTTAGCGCATAAAAAATGTCCAAGCTCATGAACAAAAATAAGAAAGCAAAAGATTAATACTGCATAAAAAATTGTGGTCCACCCCATAAAAATCCCCCTATCTATTATTTCTTAATAAAGTTTCGGCTCTTGTTTCTGCATCAATCTGCAAAATATCATCCAATGTCAAATCATAAATCGGTTTATGTTTCTGCATCATCTCTTCAAGTCGATTTTGAATATCAATAAATTTAATTTTTTTATCTAAAAAACCTTGTACTAATACCTCATTTGCCGCATTCAATACAACAGGCAGACTTCCACCCGCTTTTAATGCATCGTATGCAAGCCTTAAACAAGAAAACGTTTCCATATCAGGCTCTTCAAAGGTTAAAGTACCCAGTTTAAAGAAATCTACACTCTCAAATAAATTTTTTATACGTTCCGGATAGCCAAATGCATAGCTAATTGGCCCTCTCATGTCCGGCATTCCCAGTTGTGCTAAGATCGAACGATCTTCAAATTCTACCATAGAATGAATCACACTTTGTGGATGCACTACTACTTGAATTTTTTCTGCAGGTACGTTAAAAAGCCAATAAGCCTCAATTACTTCTAATCCTTTGTTCATTAAACTAGCGGAATCAATTGTAATTTTACTTCCCATTACCCATCTTGGATGATTTAATGCCTGCTCTAAAGTTACTTTTTCCAACTCTTTTTTGGTATAACCGCGAAACGGTCCACCAGAAGCAGTCAGTAAAATACGATGAACAGGGTTGTTTTCATTTCCCTGTAAGCATTGAAAAATAGCACTGTGTTCACTATCTACCGGAAGAAGCTTTACTCCGTATTTTTTTACAGCATCCATAATAATACCGCCACCTGCTACTAATGTTTCTTTATTTGCAAGAGCGATATCTTTACCAGCACAAATTGCTTCATAAGTTGGTTTTAATCCCATCATTCCGATAAGAGAATTTAAAACCAAATCACAATTTGTTTTTGATGCTGCTGTAATGATTCCCTGTAAACCATAGGAAAATTCAATTTGAGGGAATTCTTTTTTTAATGTCATGGCATCTTCGTCGTTTGCAGTTACTGCAAACGATGGAGAATGTTTTTTTAATTGTTCACGAAATAAGTTTATATTTTTGCCACAAGTTAAACTTTCAACCTGAAACAACTCCGGATTTTTTTCGATGACATCCAACGCTTGTGTTCCAATGGATCCGGTTGAACCTAATACGCTTATTTTTTTCATTTTTTTCACCATTTTAATTCATCTATTTTAAAACCAAGATTATATAATAATATACCATTGGAGCGGTAAATAGTACGCTATCAAAGCGATCCATGATGCCACCATGTCCGGGTATCAAATTTCCATAATCTTTTATTCCCATCTTTCTTTTAAAAATAGAAGCTGTCAAATCCCCAAATTGAGAAACAACACCGCCTAATGCTCCTATAACCATGCAATGCACCATAAACTGCGGCAAAATGAAATAACCGAATAATCCACAAAGTATAATGCTTCCTAGAGTACCTCCAATTGCACCTTCAATGGTTTTTTTCGGACTGATTTTAGGACAAAGCTTATGCCTTCCAAATAAATATCCTGAAAAATATGCCATAACGTCCGTACCAAAAGCTGTTAAAAATACCAACCATATAAATTTTAATTGGATTGATGCAATTAATTGAACGTGGAAAGAGAAGTAAATAACATAAAAGATTCCCGTAATGGTAACCAAAGCATCTTCAAGCTTACGTTTTTCAATCTGAAATAAAGTAAGTAAAGAAAGTAAGATGACTCCAAAAAACCAAAACATCATCCAATTTGTATGCTCAAATACATGTGCCGATTGAGACAGATGAATGCCATACAACGACACAATAGCAACGAATGCGACCGCATGATTTGCATGAATATCCAAGGCTTCGAAGCCTTTATAAAATTCTCGAACTCCAAAGAGACCAACCAAAAAACAAGCAATCATTAACGGGTAACCGCCATAATATAGCACAAGCAATAACGGAAGCATTGCCAGTGAAGAAAGAACTCTCGTTTTCATTAAACTCCTCCATAACGTCTTTTACGATGCTGAAACGAAATAATCGCATCCTCTAAGTCTTTCGGTGAAAAATCAGGCCAGAGGACATCTGTATATACGAATTCACTGTAAGCAGACTGCCATAGTAAATAGTTGCTCAGTCTCATTTCACCACTGGTTCGAATGACCAAATCTGGATCAGGCATCCCATTTGTATATAATTTTGATTCAAAATTTTCTTCTGTAAACTCTGTTTCAGTAACCTTTCCTTCTGAAAAGTCCTTCGCAAGTAAATATGCAGCTCTTAAAATTTCTTTTCTGCCTCCGTAATTTAATGCTATATTAAATTGAAGTCCTGTATTGTTTTTTGTGGTCTCCAATGATTTTTCCAACTTATTCAGCGCTTCCTTCGGAAGTTCTTTATAGTTACCTAATATATTAACCTTTACATTATTTCTATGAAGTTCTGCTAACTCCTTTTCAATATACAGAATCAAAAGCTTAAAAATACCCTTTACTTCTTCTTCCGGTCGTTTCCAATTTTCCGTAGAAAAAGCATAAACCGTTAAATGTTTAACTCCCAAAACCGAGGATGCTTTTACAATTTCCTTTAAAGCAATCATTCCTGCATTATGTCCTGCTACTCTAGGCAAATTTCTTTTCTTTGCCCATCTTCCATTCCCATCCATAACAATTGCAATATGATTTGGTATATTACGCTTGTCCAACGTCTTTGGTATATCCATAATTAGCCTCATTTCCTTTTTTAACATCAAAAGCAGGTCGGGCATTCGCCCGACCTTATTTTCGAAAAACATCAGGAACTTTACATACAATTAAATGACAAACTCCTTTTTCATTTTTCTGGTTTATCACTCTTTGAATTCCTTCAAGAGTTTCTTTTTTTCTAGGTGCTGTTTCACTTACTTGGTAAGAAATCTCCTTCTTGTTTAATAATTCAAGAGCTTCTTCCAGCACCATCCCAAGTAAATCCGGAAAATCTATCAATACACGGTTCTCCTATACTTCCATTAATTCTTTTTCTTTTTCAACAACCATGTTATCTATGTCCTTTATACATTTATCTGTTTGTTTTTGAATTTGATCCAATTGTTTTTTTGCATCATCTTCTGCTAAATCACCAGCTTTTTCTTCTTTTTTAATATGATCATTGGCATCTCTTCGACTATTTCGAACTGCGATTTTTGCATCCTCACCAATTTTTTTAATTTGCTTTGCCAGTTCTTTTCTTCTTTCTTCCGTAAGCGGCGGAATAACCAAACGAATGACTTTTCCATCATTGGAAGGATTAATTCCTAAGTTAGCCATATTAATAGCTTTTTCAATATCCGAAACTACTTTTGGATCAAATGGAGTTATCATAAGGGTTCTCGGATCAGGCACACCAATATTAGCAAGATTCTTTAGAGGTGTTTCCACACCATAATACTCAACGGTTATCTTGTCAAGTAACGCAGCATTTGCTCTACCTGCACGCACTGTATTTAATTCTGCTTTTAAAACCCCCAGCGTTTTACTCATTTTATCCGCTAAGTTTTCTTGAGTTGTACTCATAATAAATCCTCCTAAATGTATTATTTTATTATCGTTCCTATTTTTTCGCCGTATACGGCTTTTAAGACATTATTTTTTTCTGACAATCCAAATACATGAATTGGAATGTGATTGTCCATACAAAGAGAAGCTGCGGTAGAATCCATAACTCCCAGTCCTTTGTCCAGTAAATCCTTATGGGTCAACGTTTCAAAACGCTTTGCATTTGGATTTGTTTCTGGATCAGAGTCATACACTGCATCCACTTTTTTCGCAAGCAAGATGATATCTGCTTCAATTTCTGCTGCACGAAGAGCCGCGGTGGTATCAGTTGAGAAAAATGGATTTCCAGTTCCTGCTGCAAATATAACAACGATATTTTTAGCTAGATGAGACATAGCTCTTCTTCGAATATACGGTTCAGCAATTTCGCGCATTTCAATCGCTGTTTGTACTCTGGTAGGAATCCCCTGTGCTTCAAATGCATCCTGTAACGCTAAGGAATTAATAACTGTTGCAAGCATCCCCATATAATCAGCCGTTGCTCGATCCATACTTTTGCTTGTTCTTCCACGCCAGAAATTTCCACCTCCAACAACAACTGCTACTTGTACTCCGATTTCTAAAAGCCCTTTTACTTCTTTTGCTACGGAAATCAACATTTCATCATCCAATCCCGTTTTTTTATCTCCTGCAAGGGCTTCTCCACTAATTTTCAGTAATACTCTTTTATACTTTGGCTCCATTCTCATGTCCTTTCAATATTGTTTATTAACTTACTTAATTTCAACAAAAGGACACTATTGTCTATAGTGTCCCTTTATTATATCATATGCAATTATATTTTTCCATACTGGTCTTGGCAAAAAGTTTTTACTTCATAAACAATTCAATATCCGATTCAACCTCTCCTATACCAGCAATGCCAAATTTCTCAATTAGTACCTTTGCAACATTTGGAGAAAGGAATCCAGGAAGCGTCGGTCCTAAGTGAATATTTTTTACGCCCAAGTACAGCAATGCAAGTAAAACGATCACAGCCTTTTGTTCATACCATGCAATATTATAAGCAATTGGAAGATCATTCACATTTTCCAATTCAAATACCTCTTTCAGTTTCAATGCAATAACAGCTAAAGAATAAGAATCATTACATTGTCCTGCATCAAGTACTCTTGGAATTCCTCCGATTTCTCCCAAATCTAATTTATTGTAACGATATTTCGCACAACCTGCAGTTAAAATCACAGTATCCTTTGGAAGTTTCTGCGCAAATTCCGTATAATATTCTCTTGATTTCATCCTACCATCGCAGCCTGCCATAACAAAGAATTTTTTAATTGCTCCAGATTTTACAGCATCTACAACCTTATCTGCGAGTGCAATTACCTGATTGTGAGCAAAACCTCCAACAATACTTCCAGTTTCAATTTCATCCGGAGCAGGTAGTGTTTTTGCAAGTTCAATAATCTTAGAGAAATCTTTCTTTCCGTTTTCATCTGCTGTAATATGTTTGCAATCAGGAAAACCAGCTGCACCGGTTGTAAAGATTCGGCTTTGAACTTCTTTGCTTCTTGGTGGTACAATACAATTTGTTGTAAACAAAATTGGGCCATGGAAAGATTCGAATTCTTCAACTTGTTTCCACCAAGCATTTCCATAATTTCCGACAAAATGATTGTATTTTTTAAAGTATGGATAATAGTGAGCCGGCAGCATTTCACCATGTGTATAAACATCCAAACCGGTATCCTTAGTTTGCTCCAAAAGCTGTTCCAAATCCGCTAAATCATGGCCGGAGATTAAAATAGCAGGATTATTTTTTACTCCAATATCAACCGTTGTAATTTCTGGATGTCCGTATTTTGACGTATTTGCTTCATCCAATAATGCCATAACTTTTACGCCATATTCTCCAGTTTTTAAAGTAAGTGCAACTAATTCATCTGCCGTTAATGTATCATCTAAAGTTGCAGCCATTGCTTCATAGATAAATGTATAAATGTCTAATTCTTCTTTTCCTAAATTCTTAGCATGTTCTGCATAAGCAGCCATTCCTTTAATACCATAAATGATCATTTCACGAAGAGAACGAACATCTTCATTTTCTGTCGATAATACACCGACTGAAGCTGCCTTCTCTAACATAGATATTCTTGTATCTGCTTCAAAGGTTGCAGCATCATGTAAATTGTCTGTTTTTGTAGCGTTTTTTAATTCGTTTCGAAGAGAAATCATCTTTTTCATTTGCTGCTCGATTGCAGCTTCATCAAAATTCGCATTTGTAATAGTCATGAACAAGCTGTTCAACACTTCATGATTCACATCATTTATCGTTTCTGTATTTAAATTACCCTTTACAACTATTTGAGAAACTCCTTTTACCGTATAGATTAATAAATCCTGAAGTTTTGCAACTTCTTCGTTTTTTCCACATACTCCACGAATTTCACATCCAGTTCCCTTTGCGGTTTCCTGACATTGAAAACAAAACATACTCATAAATTTTACCTCCTAGATTTTACCTTAGTTTTAATAAGTTTAACGTATCTTATCTGATAAAAGTGTCCGATAAAAAATATGGCGCTGATGCAATTTTAGATGTACATTTTAAATAAATTGCTATACCCATATTGTTTTTCGTATGTTTGATTATAGCATCGTGTCAAGAATTGTATGTAACATATGTTACGTACTGTAAAATTCTTTTGAAATTACCGAAAAAGTCTCCCTTCAATTTTATCACCTTTTTATTACCTTATTTTTTATTGCTGATTTTTCCTTTTTTTGCAGCAGTTTCGATGGAAAAATCTACCGTTGCAGGTTTGTCTACAAACAATCTTAGTTGAGCCGCATTCAGGACAATGATAATCCTCACTTTTTATGGATTCCAAATTTTCCAGACTATCCATCCATTCCTTATCACAATCTATGCATTGCACTCTGCAAATGTTTTGTGTGAAATTTCCACCTTCGATATGAATTGTTTTCCCATTCACAAGACTGTCTGCAATTTTTTCTCTCGCCGATAACAGAATTCGCTGAAAGGTTGGTCTTGATACTTCCATTTTTTCAGCACATTCTTCCTGCTCAAGACCTTCCAAATCTTTAAGTCGAATTGCCTCCAATTCTTCTATTTTTAAAATATTGCCAGGAATACGCTCTATCTTATCTTCTGATGGAACAAAACAGAAAATCGAAGGAATTTTTTCGATTTTTCTCCATTTTTTCGGCCTTGCCAAAATAGACACCTTCTTTACAAGTAATTTATTTTCAAATCGAATTTTGTTAATTTGAATTTTAACTTGATTTTATAATCATTCCCAATACAAGTCAATGAAGATTGTACGTAAAAAAACCGTTTTTGAGGCCTCCTCTCAAAAACGGTTTTCATTAATCTTTGTGAGATTATTGTGAAACAGATGGCAAATTACTCAGATTATTTTCATCATTTCCATCCGGAAGAGATTTTAAATACTCGTTTCCATTTCTTACAGCAACACCAACTCCTTGAATGCCGCCCTGCTTTGCAAGTTGCACACCCTCATCTTTTCCAAGAATGCGTCCATCCGATAGTTTATATCCTGTGACACGGCCGCTTTCCTTAACCAATCCGACAATTTCCTTTGCATCTGCGTTCGGTGTTGGAATTTCCTCCATAGCCATCATCGGCAGGGTTGACAGATTTTTTTGATTATTAGCCATATTTTTATCCTCCAATTCTTCAGTTTAGCAGCTTTCTAGTTTATTTTTAAAAATAGTTTGCTAATAATACAAAAAAATATTCAAATTTCTAAATCACCTTTTCATCACATTTAACACAATCAATGCAAGAATGATTTTTACTCCAAAGTTTATCAGCCACCGGCGCCCAATTCTGCGCTGCATTCAAACATTTTTCACTCAGGTCACGTACATTCTCAGGTGACTGTAAGTCTGTAGAATGTGCATCTGAATTCTCAACCATATCTGTTAATCTACCCGGATTATCGAGAAGCGGGCAAGGTCGTAAATGATTTCCGTTAAACGGTTGGTTCTTCCGGTATTCCATAAACAAAGGGGAACGCAATGCGTCCAACAATGAATTTTCATGAATATTGGAATCGGAATAATGTATAAAAGCACATGGCTCAATATCGCCATTCGCATTAATATGTAAATAATTTCTTCCACCAGCAATACAACCATTAATGTATTCACCATCGTTCCAAAAATCAATGGTAAAAAGCGGCTTTGTCTTACGGAAATTTCGTATTTGATGAT
>JAYFPL010000071.1:0-28734 GCA_034927775.1 Anaerovorax sp.
TTGTATGGCATCTTGCATTAGCTGATTTAAATTATTTTTAATCGCTTCCATCATATATCCTCCTTCATTACATCAATTCTATAAATTGTATCTTATTTTCAAGCATTTTGAAAGCATTGAATAAACAATCTAATTTAATACTGAATGCCAAATTTATTTACCAATTGTATAAAATTTTGGTAAATTGATAAAATTAGCTTTGAAAGGAAGTGAACAATATATGGTAATAGGCTTGCCTAAAGCTATGCTTTATTATAGATATAAAGAATTATGGGAGACTTTTTTTAAAGAATTAGGATGTGAAATAATAACAAGTGAAGATACAAATCGAAAGATTTTAGAAGACGGAATCAAGTATTCAATTGATGAAAGTTGTTTGCCTTCTAAAATTTTTATGGGGCATGTATATTCCTTAATAGGAAAATGTGATTATATATTAATTCCTCGAATTGTCAGCTATGGCTATGACAATGACGTCTGTGTTAAATTCAATGCCTTCTATGATATTGCCAATAATACGTTTGAAAATGTGAATATATTTGATTATAGTATCAATGTTATGGAAGGTGAAAAGGAACAAAAAGGCTTTATAAAAATGGGAAAAAAATTAGGTAAAAGTTATTTTCATTGTTTAATAGCCTATAAAAAAGCAAAAATGGCGCAGTCCCTCAGTGATCAATTAAAATCAAAATTACAAGCTAAAGTTCTGGAAAGCAATCAAATGAAGCTATTAATTGTATCGCATCCATATATTACTTATGACCGTTTAATCGGATACCCAATTACAGAGTATATAAAAAAACTAGGCGGACTTCCGATTTATGCGGATCTCATCAATAAAAAAGAAAGCCTGCAAAGATCAAAGGAAATTTCGGATTCTTTGTATTGGATTTATAATAAAGAATTAATCGGAGCCATTAAGCTGCTGGAAGATAAAATTGACGGTATTATCTTGCTCACAGCATTTCCTTGCGGTCCTGATTCTCTAGTCAATGAATTAATCATCCGAAAATCAAAGAAACTTCCTACAATTAATATCATTGTAGATGAACTGCAAGGTGAAGCAGGTTTACAAACGCGAATTGAAAGCTTTATGGATATCATTCAAGAAAGACTCAATCAAAAAGAAATAAACCAGAAAAGGATTGTTTAAAAATGCAAAAGATTATTAGCTTTCCTCATATAGGGAATTATTACGTACCTATAGAAACATTGTTAAAATTGCTATTTAAAGATCATACAGTCGTTTCGGCTCCTAGAATTACAAAACGTACATTGGAATTAGGCACTAAACACAGTCCTGACTTTGTATGCGTACCCTTTAAATACAATCTTGGTAATTATATAGAAGCACTGGAAAATGGAGCAAATGTTTTAATACAAGCATGCGGCGGATGCAGATATGGTTACTATGCAGAAATTCAGGAACAAATATTAAAGGACCTAGGGTACCAATTTGAATTTATAAAAATAACATGGGGTAAATTTAACCCCTTTGAAGTGTATAACCTTTGTAAGAAAATAGGAACTTCTTTATCTTTTCCTAAATTTATACGTTATGTATTATTAACTTTAAAAATGATTAAAGTAATGGATTTGTTTGAATCTTATATAAGGGAAAACATTGGCTTTGAGGCGAAAAAGAACAGCTTTGAAATCATTCATAATCAATTTTTAAATGAATTAAAACACATTCACAGCTTCCGGCAATTAAATAAACTATATATAAAATATAACCAAAAGCTCAAGAATGTAAAAATAAATAAACCAAACAATTGTTTAAAAATCGGGATCGTTGGAGAACTCTATTCACTAATGGAACCTTTTTGTAATTTTTTTATTGAAAAAGAACTTGCTAAAAATAATATTCAAGTAAGTCGTTTTATTACAGTGACTTTTTTATTAAAAAAATCAAGAATAGAAAAAAAGATATTAAAATCAGCTGAAAAATATTTAAAATATGCAATTGGTGCTGATGGAACAGACAGCGTAGAAAAAGGACAAATGTTAGCAGAAGATGGTTATGACGGAATTATTCATATCAAACCATTTGGATGCACCCCGGAAGTAAATGCCATGCCTATGCTTCAAAAAATAAGTAATGATTATAAAATACCAATCCTTTTTTTTAGCTTTGACTCACAGACCTCAGAAACTGGTATAAAGACAAGATTAGAGGCTTTTTATGATATGATTCTAATGAGAAAGGAACAACAAAGATGCAAACAGCTTATTTAGGAGTAGATATTGGCTCAATCTCAACCAAGGGTGTTATTATTGACGAAAATAATAAAATCATTGCCGATAAATATATTTGGACAGAAGGTAATCCAATCTATGCCGTAAAAAAAATCATTCACGCCCTTAGACAACAAATCGATGAGAAAGAATTTAAAATAGCGTCGGTAGGTACTACCGGATCCGCAAGGAAATTAGTCGGAGCAATGCTAGGTGCAGATGTTGTAAAAAATGAAATTACCGCTCACGCTATTGGTACGCTTTCTGTTTTTCCAGATGTTCGAACAATATTTGAAATCGGCGGACAAGATTCAAAAATAATTATTATAGATAATGGAATTGTAGTAGATTATGCTATGAATACAATTTGTGCAGCAGGTACCGGTTCTTTTTTATCATCACAAGCAAAAAGACTGGGTTTGGATGTGACAGAGTTTGGTGAAATCGCCTTAACATCACAAAATCCTTCGAAGCTTGCGGCAAGATGTACTGTTTTTGCAGAATCCGATATGGTTCATAAAGCACAAATCGGACATAAAAAAGAAGATATTATTGCAGGACTTTGCATGGCAGTTGTCTCTAATTACTTAAACAACGTAGGAAAAGGTAAAATGATAAAACCCCCTATTGTTTTTCAAGGCGGTGTCAGCAAAAATGTTGGTGTTGTAAAAGCTTTTGAACAAGTAACCAATGAGAAAATTAATGTAGACCCAAATTCTCATTTAATGGGAGCATTAGGCGTTGCAATCTTATCAAGAAGAGCGAAGAAGGATAAGCCTTTTAATCTTAATATATCTGATATTAATTATCAAACCATTGGATATGAATGCAATAAATGTCCTAACAATTGTGAAATTATTTGCTTTTATAAGGATAATGAACTGATAGACTCTTGGGGAAATCGGTGTGCAAATGGTGAACCTGTCGATTGAACATTAAAAAATGCCTAAAATAATAAGAAAAAAGACTATGTTTTTTAACAAGGAAAAACTTGGTCTTTTTTTATGATCATACCTTAATATTTTTTATTCATATTTCCCATCAAAATCTTTATTTACAGAATCCTGTAGTGTATCATTAAAATCATTTTCTAGTTTCTCATCAAAACTTTCTTCTTCATCGTACAACTCATCGATTTCTTTTAACTTAAACTGCGATACAAGATTTTTTAAAAGATTCGATTGGCTTGTTAATTCTTCACTTGCTGCTGCGCTTTCCTCAGCAGTTGCCGAATTTGTCTGAACAACAGCAGAAATCTGATCAATGGCCTGAGTTACTTGTGTAATGGAATACGCCTGTTCCTCAGAGGAAAGTGCAATTTCATTAATAACAGAATTCACATCTCCTGCTTTATGAACGACTTGTTCTAATGACTCCGCTGTTTTTTGTGCCATCTGCACACCATTGTCAACCGCACGAATGCTGCTTTCAATAAGAACGGCAGTGTTTTTCGCACTTTCTGCTGATTTTCCTGCAAGATTTCTGACCTCGTCAGCAACAACGGCAAACCCTTTACCTGCCGCACCTGCCCGAGCCGCCTCAACCGCTGCATTTAATGCAAGTATATTCGTTTGAAATGCGATGTCATCAATGCTTTTAATAATTTTATTAATTTCATTTGAAGTGATACTAATTTCATCCATTGCAAGAATCATCTGCTGCATTAATTTGTTACTATGAATTACAAGACTCCCAACTTCATCAGCATCCATTTTTCCATTTTGAGCATCTTCTGCATTCTTTTTTATATGCTCTGAAATCGTATTCATTGTAGCAAGCAATTCTTCAATCGATGCTGCCTGCTCACTCGCCCCTTGAGAAAGTTCCTGAGCTCCATTAGATACTTGCTCCGATCCAACGGCGACCTGTACTGATGCTTGATTAATATTTGAAAGTGCATTAGAAAGCTGTTTAATAATTTTTTCCATAGATTTTTGTAAATTAGAAAAATCACCTATGAACAATTCTTTTGCTTTACTTTCTATGGTGAAGTTACCATTTCCCATTTCAGCAAGTCCATAATCCAGCTCTTTGATAATTCCAACTATAGTAGATACCAGACTTCTCATAGCGTCTGCCAATTCTCCAAGCTCATCCTTACTTTCATAAGTAATCTCAGCACTTAAATCACCTTTTACAAGTGCTTTTGCTGCAGAATCAATCTCTTGAATTGGAACTAAAATTGTTTTTTTAATTATTGCTAATATAAATAAAGTTACGATGGACGATAAAACGATTGTCAGAATTAATATTATCATACCACTGTTTAATGCCCAATGAGCTTTTACATTCTGTTCATTAGCAAGCTGCATTTCTTTTTCTGATATGTCTACTAAAATTTCAGCACTTTTCTCAAATAAAGGATCATATTTCGTTACAAATAAATTATATGCTTTATCATCTTCTCCTCTTTTCAGATCATCCGATATTTGTTTACGTACAATACTGATTTGATCTAAATAAGAAGAAAATTCCTCTAAATCACTTTCATCTATTTTCGTGTTTTGTTTCATACTTTCCATTGTTGAAGAGATCATTTCTGCATCTTTTTCTGCTGAATCGAGATAATTATTTATGCTGCTTTCTTTCTTTTCAATCAGTGCAGATAATAAATTTCTTTCTACAGATACCATGTCCCTTCTCATCTGCCATACTCTCTCTGTATTAGGAACTGTACGATTTGAATATTCATTAATTTGCTTTCCCATTATAGTCATATCAATAATGGCGACTCCAGAACTAAAAATCAACATAAGTAAAATAATTCCAAAACTAATTAATAATTTAGCATTCATTTTTAAATTCTTAAACATTATAAAAATATACCCCCCTAGAACAGCTCTCTCTGTGATTATTACGTGACTTTTGTTTGATTTAATATGTTATGATTATTAGTTAACCTGACAATAATTAAGAGGAAATCAGATTAATAAAATAAATCCTATTTAATTATTTACGAATTATTCAAATAATTAAAGTTTAATCTTTATTATTATAACTTCAACTTTTAAAAAGTACAAGTATAACTAATACAATTATAAATATAAATTATATTCGGAGGGATGTTTATGCAGAATTTAAAAAAAATTAGACTAGAAAAAAAAATGAATCAACTGAATTTAGGAATGAAAGTCGGTGTCGATCAAGTATCAATCAGCGCATATGAAATCGGAAAGTCTTATCCAAGCATTCATACTTTATTAAAGTTATGCAATCTCTTTCATGTTTCATGTGATTTCCTTTTAGATTTAACGGATACCCGAACACCTGTGAATGAATTGGTAATCAATAATTTTACTACAGAAGAATTAGAGTTTTTAGAATTATTTAGAAGAATTCCTCAATGTAAAAAAGAGCGTGCTTTAGGAATCCTGATTGGTTTATCAGAACACTGTTAAACTAATATATATTTATAAAATGTTTTATAAAACAAAAAAAGTAGGCAAGAAAAGCTCTCTTGCCTACAGTCGATGACATTTATGCCATCATATAAGTGTGTGTAGTGTGTGTTTATTATAAGAATCCTTACAAATTAAGCGTAAAGTTCTTGGAATAACTTTCTAATTGGTTCACTCTCTCTTAATACCTGAAGAGTAATGTCTGCATGACCTTCACAATAACCGTTACCAACAATCAATTCAATGTCCTTGCTTACACCCTCTGCGCCCAAAGCTGCCTTTGTAAAGCTTGTTGCCATAGAGAATAGATATACAACACCATGTTGCTTACAAGAAAGAATACAAGACATTTCTGTATTTTCAATGTTTACACAGTTGATTACAAGGTCTGCAAGTTTTCCGTCAGTAAGTTCAGAAACAATATTATAAATTTCCATAGAATTTGTAGCATCTGCAAGAACATATTCATCTGCATATCCCAATTTTTTAGCTCGGTTAATTGCACTTTCTAAACCATCAATAACAATAACTTTTCCGGTAACGCCAACTCTTTTCTTTGCTTCGTAAGTAACAAGCATACCAGCTTTTCCACCGCCACCTACGACTAATACGGTATCGCCAACTTTAGCAAATTTTGCAGTCTGAGCTGGTGCACCTGCAACGTCTAAAGCGGATAATGCTAAACTCTGTGGAATGTCATCAGGAAGCTTTGCATATAAACCACTCTGGAATAAAATAGCCTGGCCCTTAATATCAACCTGATCGATATCCGGTCTGATGTCTAAGATTTCATCAATTTTAAGCGGAGTAAGAGAAAGAGAAACTAAAGTAGCAATTTTATCTCCAGCTTTTAAATCTCCAACATAATTCGGTCCAACTTCTTTAACAGTACCAATTAACATACCACCGGAACCAGTCCAAGGATTTTTCATCTTACCTGCTTTTTCAACAATCTGTAAAATAATCTTTTTGATTTCTTCGATATCTTCGCCAGCTCTTTTTTCAATTTCCGTAAATGATGCAGAGTCAATGTTTAATGTCATAACATCAATTAATACTTCGTTATCATAAATCTCCATTGTATTATCAATCACATCAGCAGGCTGTGGTAGTACTCCCTTTGGTGAAATAACTCTGTGTGTTCCGTATGGACAACCTTTCTTCATAATAAATCCTCCTTAAATAATAAATAATATTTTTTCATTTGTACCTATTGAATTTATTTTAGAATTTTTTATGATTCCATTTTGCATTTCTCTAGTTACAAAAGCTTTTTTTGTTTGCCGTCTTATATTAAGCAAGTTGCATGCCAATTATTCAAAAGAGATGATTTTATTCAAATCCAAGCCGAAAACCAAAAAATATCTTGATAAAATATTAGTATCCCAAAAATAATTCATTTTAATAAATAGAATATTATGACGAATGTGTAATAGTTTTTGTGTTTGATGCAAAAACGGTTCACTTCTAAAAAACAAGCAGAACCCAAAACAGTTCATCAATATACTGTTTTTTTAGAAAATTTAACCAAATATAAAATATATAAAATTCATTAAAATAATCAAAATCTACTTGAATAAATAAAGAGGTTTTATTTATCTCGAAAAGATATTATTATACGAGAAAAGGCTGTGTTTTCACAATAAAACACAGCCTTTTTTTACATTAATAAATCAAATTTATACATAATCAAAATCATCGGGTGCATCAAACCATTTATTGCGACCTGAATGAAGAACAAAACAAAGAACTGCCATAATAATGTAACCAATCATAAATGGAGACTTTGGAAACAATCCCAACGCCGCGCTATGAATGAATCCAAAGAAAGAGAGTACAGCCCCTGCCAATGCGGTAATTCCAGCCTTATCCAAACGTTTGTCGATTATAAATACGGCTAATGTTCCCAAAAGAATACCGATAATAATCGCGCCGGACTTTACAGCCGGTACTCCATTCCACATAACACCGGATTCTGCTAAGCTCTTTGTTACTTCTGATCCATAACCAACCAAACCGGAAGGCAATGTCTCTGTCCATATATTTGCTAATCCAACAGCACCCGTTACTTGAGTAAATAAGAAGTCTGCAATCGGAGGTACCATTGCAATACCAATTCCTGCGTAATGCTTGGCATCACACGCTTTGAAAGCTTGAGACAACATTATAATGGAGCACCACAAATAAGTGATTGCTGCAATTGCTGGTGGAACCAATGCGCTGAAGGTAGTAAAGAGTCCAAAAATACCTGCAATTGCCAATAAAATACCACCCATCCAAGAGAATCCAATATTTGCGCCTGATTTTTTAAGTCCTGCATGACCAAGCCAAACTGTATTAGGCACGACACCACCAAACATCGCAGAAATCATTGTGCATATTCCATCTGTAAATTGCGCTTCTCTTATACTGTAGTTATCACCCGCAGCATTTGCTGCTTCTACATTATCCATTGTTTCAATAAAATTATAAATCTCAATCGGAATGATAATTGTCAAATATGGAATTACAATCGCAAAACCATTAATCAATGCCTGAATCGAATTTGCAGGATTCGGAACAAAAAATCCAATGCCTGAAAAATCAACGTGCGTACGTCCAATCATCAAAGCATATATAATTCCTCCTACAATTGCTACAACAAACGGCGGAATTTTTTTAGGAAACAAATATCCTCCAAAAACACCAATCATACCTACGAGTAAAATAGGAAGTCCTACAATGGGGTCACCAAATAAGTCAAATACTCCCTGAGTGGCCATCCAGATAAAACCGATACCAGCTACCGTTCCTAAAAGTGCTGCTCGCGGAATGCGTTTTTTCAGCCATGGTCCTATTAAGCCACCACAAAATTCTACCATTCCACCGATAAAGCAGGCGGCAACTGCTGCGGACCATGCTAGTTCCGGATCATTAAGTGAATAGTGCAAGGGCATAATAACACCATACAAAATTACAAACATTGCTGGTGTTGAAACTCCGGATGGCAACGCCGTAACATCGTTTCTTCCTTCTTTTTTCGCTAATTTATAAGCCATATATGCATAATAGAGACCTCCTGCCAAAAGCCCCATGGACATTCCGGGTATTACTCGTCCATAAACAAGCTCATCCGGCCAGCCTAATACTCCTGACAAAGTTGCTATTACAATAATATAATTTACTATATTGTTTGTAAGTACATAAGTTAATCCACCAATATCCCCTCGGTTGAAAATTGGCAAACGTGTTTCCGTTTTTAACATAAGTCACTCTCCTCTGATGTATTTTTTCTGTTTTAAAACGTTTTAATAAATCTATGCTTCAATATTTATAAATTCAAATTTTGTCACGTCAAATAATCCCATGTCGGTTAACTTAATTTCAGGAATAACTGCCAGTGACATAAAGCAAAGGGTCATTACAGGCTCAACTTCTTCATTGATTTGAAGTATCTCATGTGCAATTTTATGAATGTGAGTCAATTTTGCATCAACCCATTCCCCACTCTTATTACTCATAAGTCCTGCAATCGGCATTGGCATACTTTCTAGTACTTCTTGATTCTTTACAAGGACAATTCCTCCACCTTGATTTATAAGCTGCTCTACAGCAAAAGTCATATCTTCATCATTAACACCGACGACAATAATATTATGAGAATCATGTGCTACAGAAAGTGCAACTGCCCCTTCTTTAATGCCATATCCCTTTAGCAAGGCTACTGCTACATTTCCTGTATTTTGATGACGTTCTATTACAGCAACTTTAACGATATCTACAGAGGAATCATATAGAAATTCATCCACTTCACTCCGTTTAATTTCTGCCGTTTCTTTGCTTGTAACCACTCCCCCCGGCAAAATCCCAATTACATTTGCCTTGTTAGAAT
Source organism: Anaerovorax sp. (assembly GCA_034927775.1). Classification (GTDB taxonomy): domain Bacteria; phylum Bacillota; class Clostridia; order Peptostreptococcales; family Anaerovoracaceae; genus IOR16. Next base: position 9,508 of record JAYFPL010000071.1, read on the forward strand.
GTATCTTTAATCTTAACTTTTCCTTGGAAAACTCTTTTACATGAAAGCTTCCTTTGGTTGATGAGATGTCATAACGAGTAATCGGCAGCTGATAATTTCCGTTAGAAGCTGCCTCTCGCCCTGCAATAAATACCTTTTGTGCATTAAAATCTTTAAGATTATCTAAAAGTACAATGTCTGCTCTTAACCCAGGTACAATTGCACCTCTGTCCTCTAGTCCAAAACATTCAGCAGCATTTAAACTTGCCATCTGAATTGCAATGATTGGATCAATGCCTTCTTGTACACACATACGTAGATGGTTATCAAGATGCCCGATGCTTAAAATGGTCTTCGGCTGGCAATCATCTGCGCAAAGAAGGCAACGCCTGCTGTTATGCTGTGTCACTCCTTTTAACAATTCTTTTAGATTATGACAAGCAGAACCTTGACGTAGCAAAACATACATGCCTCTTGAAATTCGATCATGCATTTCTTCTACCGTAGAGCATTCATGATCGGTATGAATGCGAGCCGCTGCATAAGCATTCAGAGCAAGACCACTTACTCCAGGGCTATGCCCATCAATCAACTTCCCCTGTTTTTTTGCTGTAAGAAGCTTATCTAAAATCATATCATTTGCATTGATTACACCCGGAAAATCCATAAATTCACCCAAACCAAGAATTTTATCATTCTTGATAGGTTCTTCCATAATCTCTGCACTGATTACAGCACCTGAATGTTCCCAAGGCGTAGCAGGTACACAGGAAGGCAGCATCCATTTTATATCTAAAGCAACACCTTCCGATGCTTTCATCATATAATTTAAGCCTTCTAAACCGCACACATTAACGATTTCATGTGGATCGGCAATGATTGTAGTGGTACCATGAGGAGCGACAAGCCGGCCAAGTTCCTCCGGGCTAACATACGAAGATTCCACATGAATATGACTGTCAATAAACCCCGGAGCAGCATATTGTCCCTTTGCGTCGATTTCCTGCAATCCGTCATATTTTCCTACACCCGCAATCCATTCGTCACACAAGGCAATATCCCCTTCGATAATTGCACCATTGTATACATCCACGACTTTACAATTCTTTATAACAATATCCGCAGGAATCCGTCCTGCTGCAACATCAATTAGTTTTTTTAGCTGTTCTTTCTCCATCTCTGCAACTCCTCGCTTTATTTCGACTCAATCAATTCTAAAATCGGATCAAATGTCGTTAATGCAATACAATCCACAGGACCAACATCTGTGATTGCATAATCAGGAATTGCTGTAATCGGCAAGAAAAACATGTACATTAATGGCTCTGGTAAATAACACCCTAATTGGTTTGCAGCTTTTGTAAGTAAAGTTTCACGATAAGCAATTTCTTCCGGCTCTAAATCGCTTGCAATTCCACCCACAGGCAAAGAAAGGAATTCCATTACTTTTCCATCTGCCACGACAACTTGACCACCGCCATTTTCTATCAAATGGTTTACTGCAATTGACATATCAGAAGGATCAGCTCCCATAACGATAATGTTATTATCATCTGGTGCTGCAGAGGAAGCCATTGCACCTTTTTTTAAATTCCAACCGGAACAAAATGCCAATGATTTATTTCCGTTTCGTCCAAACCGTTCCAAAACAGAAACCATAAGAACATCTTGTTCGGTATCCGGCATTACGATGGAGTCTTTTACGGTTAAACTTACATCTCTTCTTTTACGTACAAAAGGACCTTTTACATCCATAGAAAGTACTTTTGCTTGTCCATTTTTTATATCTACTTTATATTCAAAATCTTCTTTTGTTGTATACGCACATTTTAATGCACTACTCAGTATACTGCTTCTTTTTGGTGCTTTTAGATCATAGGTTAATTTCCCATTTTGAGCTACAAGTCTTCCATTTGTAATAACTGTATCCACATGAAATGCTTCAGGACTATCAACCAATAGGATATCTGCAATTCTTCCAGGCGAAATGGATCCAACCAAATGATCAATTCGATAAGCTTCTGCACTATTGATTGTTGCCATTTGAATTGCCGTCATAGGTTCTACCCCTTCTGCAATTGCCAAGCGCACAAGATTGTCTAAATGACCTTTTTCCAAAACATCCGTAGCAGTCACATCGTCCGTGCAAAAACTGACACGACGAGCGAGAGCTGGATTTACTTCAGTAACCGCTCTAATATTTTCTTTCAAAAAATGGGTAACGGATGACTCACGAATCAACATATGCATCCCATTCCGCATTTTTTCAACAACTTCCTCATGATCATAACTTTCATGATCCAAACGAACTCCTGCGCAGAGATAGCCATTTAAGTCCTTTCCCCTTGCCATTGGTGCACAACCAAAGACAGGAAGCCTGTTCTTAAATGCTTCTTCAATCGCACCCAGCGTGTCCTCATCTTCTTCCTGCACATATTCACGTACGGTTTCCCAAACGCCAAAGCATTCCGGCCATTTTTGTACGACAGAATGCACTTCCTGATTAAAGTTAAAAGCAACGGTCGACTGTGGAAACGTGTAAGGGGTTTTGTATGGAGCTCCCCAAAATACTTTTAGCGGACTCGCTTTTACCTCTTCAAATACTTCCTTTAACCCTTCTAATCCGGAAACCGAGATATACTCGTCTAGCCCTGAAATGATACTGGTTGTTCCACATGGTACCACAGCTTTTGCAAAGCTCGTTATACTTAGCTTGCTGCATTCACTATGAATATGCCCATCAATCAATCCCGGTACCAAATACTTACCTGCCGCATCAATTGTTTTCGTATCCGGTCCAATGTAATCACTTACATCACCAATTGCTACAATTGTGTCTTCATAAATTGCCACATCGGCTGGGTAAATCTCAGCAGACATTACATTTACCAAATTTCCATGAAGTACAACCGTATGCGCCGAAGCAATTCCTCTTCCTGCACGAATAAGTTGTTTTAAGTTGTTCTTGTTTTTTTGCATAAAAAAACCTCCAATAAATAATTTTAGATACCCCGACCATTGCTGGCGAACCAGGTTTCCCGTCCTGCAGCTTGTATCTTGACGAATTTTATATTGGATTGAAAATATTAAATATAATATTTTATGATAGATAGAGTAACATAGATTAGATAAAAAATACATAAATTTTACAAAAAAAACAGTTAATCTGATAAAAAAATTAACTATTTTTGTCAAAACACGTATCATTTAGTTTTCATTCAACACGAATGTTCGTAAATTCATCGTTGTACAATTTATTATCATTAATCTGCAAAATTTTTTAACATATACAGTATAATCAATAATATTCTATTGGTCGAGTGAGTGAAGATGGTAGTTTTGTATTTATATCACCTTTTGCAACATTGATTTGTGATTGCGTTAGAAATATGCTCTTTGACAAATCTGCTCCTCTAATATCTGTATCTCGAAGATCAGCTCCTATCAAATCCGCCCTAGTGAAATCTACCCCTTTTGCATCAGCGGCAATCAAACAAGCTCCACGCAAATTCGCTTGACTAAGATTTACTTTTCTTAAATCAGCTGCAAACAAATCTGCTCTACCATTAAATGTTTTTTTATATTTAAACGGTAATTTCAGCTCTTGATTCTTTTGATCTCGAACCAATTCACTTGTCCGAATGAGTAAACAATTAACGTCGCTCCATTTTTTTGTAATATCGAGCTCCATAATCACCTTAGGGCTTAAAAACGTATCGTTTTTTAATATCTCAATCATAGAATGAATGTTTTCATGTAACGAATGTGCTTCTTCATACATGGAAGCTTCCAAAAGATACCACAGTAATTCATGAAGTTGTCGCATAATTAAAAACACTTCAAACATTTGCTTGGATAAATTCGGAGAGTTTTTCCAATTCTGATCTTTAAAGGTGACTTGAGCAACCTTCTGTCCTGCACCAAAGCAATCATAAGCAATGCAGCCTTTTAACCCTAATTTTTTAAGGTCATTATGTACGTTACAGCAAAAGTCATCCCTTAAATTTTTACAAGGTTGCCCTGCAATTTTATCTGTTGGAAAGCCATCCTGTTTCGAAAAATACAATGCAACACAGCATAAGCCCAAGCATTTTTCACAGTCAGCCTTTAAATTTCCAATATTTATAATTTCTTTTTCTTTAGAAATAATATGATTTTCCTCCTTTAACTTTAAGTTACAATAAATTTTTGCTTTTAATATTGATTATTCCTTGTCAGCAAAAATAGGAATGTATTGTTTAACTAAGGTTCTCAACGATAATTAATGAAATAATTCTTATAATTAAATAAATACTGAGTTCTTAATAAAGAATTCAGTATTTATTATTGATATAAATTTTCTATCTTTAAATTGCACCTTTCATTTTTAAAAAACTATATACATCTTTCTTGTTAAATTCCGGTTTATAATCTAAATGGTAAAGAGAATGAATATATTGTTTCCCATCCGGAGTTTCAAAGTAAAACTTTTTAACTATACTGTAAGCATTATATTTTTCCATATCTTCTTCGCTAACCTTAAAATTACTCTCGAAGGTAATGGAATCTCCTTTTGAAATTGTATAAGGTAGTGAGACTTCATTGCTTTTATCCATATTAATATATAAATGGTCCTCCACTTCAAAGTCCAAATCACTTTTTACCTCCGTAAGCAGCATCTTTTCTAATGCTTTATATGTGACACTGGATGAATGATTACTTGAGGATGTAGTTGAAAGTGTAAGAAACGGAATCTCTTGTTCCATTTCTTTTGATAAAACAATTTTTCCAATATTAGTGGGTATAATTCTGCCGTCAGAAAAGAAAACCTTAGCGGTTGTAACTTTTGTTTCTGGTATATATGCACTTTCGTTTTCTTCGAAACCCATTGAAACAACATTTAATTTATAATGTCCATACACACCATGGGTTCTAGTATCCTTTACTACGCAACGTATATCCATTCCTATAATTTCCGGAAATGTAATGTGAGTTACTATATTTTCATCAGATTTATTTGTAATATAATAGAATTTAAATATAGAGTTATCACTGATTTCTTTTTCATAATAGTGATTAAGAAATACAGGCCGTTCTAATGTACTCGTTATATAAAGAAACACATTCAATATTAATACCACTATAACGACTACAAGTATCGCAATAAGTGTCTTGATGCTTTTCATTTTAAATATTCCTCCAATATGGATTATGTATCCCATTTACCCTATTAAGAATTATCTTTATAAGCATTTTCAATTGTTAGTTTAATAATACATCCTGGTAAAATTTCTGTCCAGTTAAATATAGGTGTCAGCCTTATAAATACTATAGATATATGATATAATGACAGAATCTTATTACCTTATAATTGGAGGTGGAAAAAATTAAAATATCAATTATATTCCATAGCGTATGCGGTAATACCTTTTTAATGGCAAAAGCATTTTATGATTCTTTAAAAACCCAAAATAAAAATGTACACTTATATAGGATAAAAGACGATGATTTAGAAAAATGGGCTGATACTTTTCCGGTTGCAAAAGAATTTTTTAATGAGATGAAAACAATCCCCATCGCAGAACCTGAAGTCATGTTGGAAAGTGATTATATCATCTTAGGAAGTCCTACCTATTTTGGTAATGTTTCCAGTGAAATGAAAGCTTATATGGACTCTGCCTCTATATTTTGGATTGATGGAAAGTTAGTGGGAAAAAAGCTGACTGCATTTACCTCTTCCAGCAATGCAGAAGGTGGTGGAGATCTTTGCTTACAAGCAATCAATACGTTCGGTCAGCATATGGGTATGATTTCTATACCAATTCCAGCTAATCTATCCTCCAATAAAAATTTCCCTGCTTACGGATTTATTCATTATTCTGGCGGATTAGGCGATCAAAGACCGAATGACGATTTATACTCTGCAATCAAGAAATATACTGAACTTTATATTCCAAGCCGCTAAATAACTTATTTTATTTCCACACTATTTAAAAAAGCATCAAAACTATCACGTTTTGATGCTTTTATTATCTTTCTTATTTTAATATAAATTCAGTGTTTCTCTATTTTATTTCTTGTTTTATAATTTTATCCTCCATCGGCTCCTCCATTTTTATAGAGGCTTGCTCCTCTTCCCCACTAGGTTTTTCATAAATTGATGCTATTACAATACCAATAATTATTAAACTTGCACCAAACCATCCCAATAAATTTAATCTCTCATTCAAAATAATCCTTGAAAAAACAGCCGTAAAAATAGGTTCAGAACAAAAAGCTAATGACGCAAATACGGCTGATACTTTTTTTAATGCAAAGTTTTGAAAAATATAGGCTAAAAAAGTACAAGCTACTGCCGAATATAAAATAGCACCCCAACCAGTTACGGTGATAGTTAGAATTGAAAAAGAACGTTCGAAAAATGCGATGCAAATCCAACTAATTAAAGCAGTAATAATCGTCTGCATTGCAGATAATGTAATTACATCTGTATTTGACGAGTATTTTGAGGTATAAACAAACACACATGCAAGAAAAACAGAACTAAGAAGCGCCATTATCTCTCCAAAGCCAAAATGAAATCCTTGATTTCCATTGCAAAGGAAAAACAGCCCAACGACTACTATAATTACAATGGGAATATTCGCTATGTTAAATTTATTTTTTAATATTATAACCGATAGAAATGGAGTAAAGATTACTGCCAACGACATTAAAAACCCAGCAATTGTAGCAGAAGTAAGTAATAGAGAAAAAGTACATGTAATAAAAGATAACGCTGTAAATAGGCTAACAATTAAAATATGTTTTATATTTGCAGTTTTTAATTGATAAAATATGTGTTTTCCAAAAAAAATTAAAAAAATGATTCCAGCAATTGAAAATCTCAAAGCCAAGCAATAAAAGGGTAACACAACTTCGAGAGCAATTTTTGTTACGGGATTTCCTAACCCCCAAAGTAAACATTCTAGTATAATCAAGGAACCGGCAAAAGAGGATGTGTCTAATATACGATTAATTTTATTCATACAAAACTTCCTTTCAAAAAATAAAAAATCACACAAATATACGTATATACCGTAAACGATTATAAAATTTAAAATGCATCTTATTTACAGATTGATTATAATTTTGTGTGATACAATTTATTGTTCAGAATGTGTTCCAATGCTAATTTCATAATATCTTTCCCTTCATATACTTTGCAAATATATTATAACATAATTTCTATATATAACCAATTTTTATTATATTATTTTAAACAATAATTAAATTTACTTTTTATCCTGATTAAAAAAATAAGACAGTATTGATGTATACAATACTGTCTATCATTCATTGATTGAAATTATTGTATTGTTTCCTTTTTTAGCCTCCAAAGTGCCAATGCAAAGCTGACACAGCAAAGGCAAATAAGCAAACCGCTTGCAAATAGTAAGTTTTGTAAATCAATAGAAGTTCCTAGAATCAAATTTCGAAGACAATTTATTACATGCGTAAAAGGATTTATAGTAACTGCAATTTTAAGTCCTCCGGATATATTGTCCATCGGAAATAATGCAGTACTGGTAAAAAAGATAGAAAGTACAATTAGATTCATTATGGTTTCATAAATTGCTTCATTAGGAAGACAAAGACTAATTGTATAGGATATTCCTGACATGAAAAATGCTGTAAGGAAGATAATCGGCAGCATCAGAAGAAGTCCGGTAAATCCAGATGCAATGCGCACCGATAAGAAGATTGACAATAGCAACATAATGCCAATTTCTATAAAAGAAAGAATAACTGCTTCGAGAATTTGTCCCAATACAATAGAACTCCGCTTTACCGGAGCGATTACTATTCGATAGAAACTGCCTTTTGATTTCATAATGAAATTAAGATATCCTCCACTGCTGCAACAGGATAATGTAACAAGCACCATAATTCCTGCGAGAATAAAAGCAGTGTAGTTTCCCTCCGCCATATCTTTCATTGACTGACCTGCAATTGCACTATATAATACTAGCCAAATCAGTGGCTGTATAATTGTAAGTATAATTGAAACAGGGTTTTGAAAGCGCCACTTCATATTGCGCCATAATATATTTGTTGTATCCATTTATTTACCTCATTTCCGTTTCAGTTAATTTTAAGAACACATCTTCAAGACTGGGCTGTACGATTTCAATTGCCTCAAAGGGAATCTTTTTTTCCAAAAGCCATCGGTTTACATCTTCAAATGTTTTTCTATCTTCTGTATAATTTGCAAAAATCGAATTTTCTCGTATATTTAAAGGAAAAAGTATCTGTGTTTTCTTAAGCATCTCTGCATATTCTTTTATCTTTTCTGTATTTGAAAAACCAATCCTTAAGATATTCTGACGTGTATATTGACGCAAATCACTAGGTTTTCCCTGTACCAGTTCATGACCTTCTTTCATAATGCAAATGGTATCACTAAGCTGATCCGCTTCCTCAAGATAATGCGTTGTCAGAAAAATTGTTGTATCAAAATCATTCCGTATTTTTCGCATAATTTCCCACATAGCTTTTCGTGAAGTAATGTCCATCCCAACGGTCGGTTCATCTAAAAACAGTATTTGAGGATAAGAAACCATATTCATCGCAATATCCAGACGACGTTTCACTCCTCCGGAATAAGAAGCAACCGGATATTTTAAATACCGTGACAGCCCAAAGCTGTCAATCAGAGCCTGAATCCTCTTTCTTGCCGTATCATTGCCCACCTTGTAAAGCCGGCTTTGAAACATCATATTTTCCATAACTGACAGATGTTCGTCAATGGAAACCTGTTGTGCAACGCAGGCAATTTGTGTTCGTACCCATGAAGATTCTTTCGATAAATCTTTACCCAGTATTGTTACTGTTCCGGAAGTAGGGGAATAATAGGTAGTTAAAATATTAATTAGTGAAGATTTCCCTGCACCATTGGGACCGAGCAGAGAAAAGATTTCTCCTTTCTCCACCTGTATATTTAAATCATTTATTGCTCTGACACCATTTTTATACTGTTTCACCAAGTGTCCAATTTTAATTGCTGACATTCTATTCCTCCTCATTTTCTTTTTTTATTGCAATCCAAACTTCTGCATGCCCATCTTTTGATTGTTGATCGTTAACAAGGTAAACTTCTATATCCGGTAATTCAGCATACTTGTATCCTGAAAAAGGAAGCCATTCTGTAAGAAACCGTTTAAATATCGTCTGAACGGACTCCTTAAAATGTCCGTTACACTCAAAGATTGCCCATGTTGCAGCAGGTATCTCAAATTCAACCATGCCTTCCGGTACCGGTTTATCTGTTTCTGTAGCAATATAATAGGAAATGTACTTTGGATTTACATAAGCACTGACTCCTAAAATTTTCTTGGGTTCTTGGTCTGATAATCTGCAGATTTTGTCATACTGCTTACCTTTCAGTATCTCTTCCCAAAACTTTGGAACAATGTCCATATTTTGTTCCATATCTTCCTCTAAAGCAACTTGAACACCAACAATTCGAAACGCTTGTTTGGTTTCAATTCGATAAGTCATACTTTCAGCTCCTGACACAACAACCTTAAAACTAATTGGTGGGTAAGCCTCTAATGAGATTCCCTGTCTCCGTGCGACTGTTGGAGAACTACCATGAACACTTTGAAACGCTCGATTAAATGATGTAGGTGACACATATCCATATTTCAAAGCAATATCCATAATTCTTGTATCACCTGTCTGTATCTCAAAAGCAGCTTGTGTCATTCTGCGGCGGCGAATATATTCCGATAGTGAAATACCTGCCACATAAGAAAACATCCTTTGAAAATAATAAGTTGAGCAACAGGCAATTTTAGCAGCTTTCTCATAAGAAATATCACTTGTTAAATTACTTTCTATATAATCAATCGCGTTGCTTAGTTGCTTTAACCACTCCACATTTCTCACCTCCTGATAAAAGACTATCATTATAAAAAATTAATGTCCTCTCTTTTGGTGTTCAGAAATGTAAACTTAAAAATCAAAACAATAAACAATAAAAGCTATATTCTACAGCAAAGAATATAGCTTAAAGTTTACAATCTAATTATCTGCAAAAAGAGATGAAGTCTAACATAATTGATAGACTTCATCTCTTTAATTTTTATTTTTAAGTTCATTTTATATATCTAAATTTTAAATAATTATAGTTAATCCGTATATATTCTATTCCTAATTTGTAACCGTTTCTGCATAGGTATTATTTACAACCTTTTCATATGGAGCCTTTTGTTTTAATTCTCCTGCTTGCGTCATTACTTCTTGTAACAAATTAAAGGACTCCTCTTTCAAAATAGGATCGCTGTTCCATACATCAATATCCTTATATCTTTGTACTACTGTTGTTAATAAGCTTACATCTGTATCCGGGAAAGATGGAGCAACCACTTCAGCAATTTCTTCTGCATTATGGGATTCAACCCATTTTTGCCCCTTATAAATTGCCTTAGTAAATCGTTCAATCATATCCTGGTTCTCCTCAATAAAGCTTTTCTTTGCAAAATACGCTGTATATGGTATTTCACCACTTTCTTCCCCAATCGAGGATACTATGTACCCCTTACCCTCTTTTTCTAACATTGATGCGGTTGGTTCAAACAATGTAACATAATCGCCGGTTCCGCTTGTAAATGCTCCTGCCATCAGAGCAAATTGAATGCTATTATCAAGAATCGTATCTTTATATGGATCTAAACCATTCTGACGAATTACATACTCTAATGTCATATAAGGTACGCCACCTTTACGTCCCGGCAATACCTTTTTTCCACGGATCTTATCCCATGAAAAATCCGAATCCTCTTCACGAGCGACAAGAAAAGAGCCGTCACGTTTCGTTAATTGTGCAAATACTTCTGTATAATCATCCTTACCTTCATTATAAACATAAATAGATGCTTCCGGCCCCGAAAATCCAATATCTACATTATTGGATAGTACCGCAGCCATAACCTTATCCGCACCCTGACCGTTTGTAAGCTCTACTTCGATTCCTTCTTCTTCAAAGAATCCCAAATTTATCGCGGCATATTGCGGTGCATAGAAGATAGAATGAGTCACCTCACACACACTTACCTTATCCTTTTCTTGTGGTTTTGACCCACATCCCGCCATTACAGAAATAATTAATAAAAAGCATAAAGTAATACAAAATAACTTAAAATATTTTCTCATTTCACCAACTCCTTATATATTATTATATTTAGGTTAAGAAAGGTAACCTATAACCCTTTCTAAAATGGAATGAGTAACTTTAATGCCCATACCATTTCATAACTAACCTTTGCATAAGTACTACCGCTTGATACATGAATGCTGCTACTATTGCTAAGATAATCACACTCGCCATAACTAAATCAAGTTGAAATACTTGACCTCCATAAACAATTAAATATCCCAAGCCAGCTTTTGAAACCAAAAACTCACCGGCAATTACACCAACTAAAGAAAGGCCTATGTTTATTTTTAAAGAATTAAATAACGTTTTGATGTTATACGGAAATACTATTTTCTTAAATATCTGAAGCTTGGTAGCCCCAAAGGTTGTGGCCATTTTAATATACTCTTTATCCGTATTTTGAAATCCATTTAACATCTCTAACACAGTAACAATGAGAGAAATAGCAAGTGCCATAAAAATAATCGCTTTGGTTCCAGCTCCAACGATAATAATGATAACTGGGCCTAAAGCAATCTTAGGTAAACTATTTAGTACAACGAGATAAGGCTCACTCACCTTAGCGATAAAGCTACTCCACCATAGTATAATCGCAAGTGTGGTCCCGGTAATGACTCCTAATGTAAATCCAATCAAGGTTTCATAAACAGTAACACCGATATGCATAAGCAGACCATTTTGAGTCATATGGATGCAAGTATCCCATATACGTGAAGGCTGACTCAAGATAAAGCTATCAATCCATCCAAGTAACGCTGAAATTTCCCAAATCGCTATAAAACAAAATAAAATCCCAATTTGCCAAATAAGAATCATTTGTTTGCGTCGTTTTTCTTTTATTAAGTATATAACTCTTTCTTCTGAAAGCTGAAATTCATTCATCGGAAGCTAACTCCTTCCATATATGATCAAAATACTTACTAAACTTAGGACTCTTCCTACAATTCAACGGAGTTCTATTTTCAATTTCAAAATCAATAGGGATAATTTCCTTTACAATTGCAGGCCTGGTACTGAGGATGACAACTTTATCTCCCATACTAATCCCTTCAGGAATATCATGTGTTACCATTAAAGTTGTAACCTGCTCTTGTTTTAAAATTCGGTAAACATCATTTGTAACCGTTAATCTCGTTTGATAGTCCAATGCGGAAAAAGCTTCATCCAAAAGTAAAATATCTGGGTTGATTGCTAACGTTCTGATTAAAGCAACCCTTTGGCGCATACCACCGGATAATTGTGATGGATATTTATCCTTAAAATCATAAAGTTCATAGGTTCTTAATAATTGAATCACTCGCTGTAAATTTTCAGGCGTCAAATTATTCTGTATCTCAAGGCCAAAAATTACATTCCTAAAAATTGTTCTCCATTCCAACAGATTATCCTTCTGCAGCATATAACCAATATGAGCAGATATCCCTTCTATTTTTTCTCCGTTTACAAAAATTTCTCCCGATGTTGGCTTTAATAATCCCGCAATAATAGAAAGCAGTGTGGATTTACCACAACCACTAGGTCCTACAATACTAATAAATTCTCCCTTTTCAACACTGAAATTGATTTCTTTCAAAGCAGTGATTTCTCCATTCACTGCCTGATATTTCTGTTCAATTTTATGTACATCAAGAACCATCAAAACACTCCACCTCATTGTTTATTTTGTAAGCATCATTAACTTTATTTTATGCTATCCCATCTGAATCTGTGAAAATGAAAAACACACCTTTATCAGGTGTGTCTATCTTCTCTTATTATATTTTTAATTCATTTTCAAAGTTTTCTTCGTTTTTATATCTTTCTAAGACTAGGTCTTTTAAAATATACGAATGCGTATCTTTTGATTTCTTTATCACATCTTCATTTATGTACTTGCCTTCAACGATATAATCGTAGGCATCATATACACATATCAATGAAACATTGCTATTTTCCAAAGCTTTACTTAAATCAATCTCCCACTCTAAAAAATCCTCTTGTGAAGTAGTCTGAATCGCATAAGTAGGCTGTCCAATCCATCGAATACCATTGTATTCTTTTACTGCATCTTCTACACAAATGCTATCAAGCTTATCCTTTAATCCAGTAAATCCATCTCTTTTATGACACATAATTAATTCCTTTACCGGTCTAAATTTGATGCGCTCTATACATACATTTTTACTTTCTAAAAACGCTATTAACTCTTGGTACAAATCTGTCTGCATAGAAATATAAATAAGTTCATTGTTCTTAATCCCTTCCGTGATATAAAAGAACATATTTGTAAAAAGATGCTTATGTCCATAATAATAAAAACTGGAATGTATCCCGAATATATCTTTTAAGCCTAAATTAGAAGTGTAATTTGTTTTATTTACGCATGATATACACTTGTACACTAAATCATCAAGCAATTGACTTAACTTTATTAGTTCTTCATCGATTAAATTATCCTTTTTTTCAATTACCGTATTATTTAGTCTTACTCTGTATTCCTCTAGACTGGCATTTAAACCGCAATTATTACAATAAACTCTCATAGCTCTACAACCCTTTTTAAAACATCATTAATATTCTTAATATTTAATCAATTTTTGTTATTAATTATACATGAATTACTTTAAAAAATAAAGAAAAAACTCAACCTAATAACTACAATTTATTCGGTATTTTCATAACAGACAGTACCGCAAGTGATACAAGTCCAAGTCCAATTAAAAAGGTATCTCTTTGTGCAAGTAGATAGATTTCATTATCACTTAACTGTAAAAATGAATAATGTGTTTGTCTGGTAATAAGCATCACACTTCCAATGGCGGTTCCAAATGTATTGCCGATTGTTCTCATCGTTGCAAGAGTTCCGGAAGCAACTCCTAAATATTTCTTTGGAACCGAACCGAGTATTGCAGAATTGATAGCAGAAACACTTAGTCCATTTCCGAATCCAACCATAAGCAATGTAAGTATTATAAATATAATATTTGAATTTTCATTAAAAAATCCAACCAGAATACAGTTTAATGCAATCAGCAAAAGACCAGTAACAGCCGGCCTGCGTGTTCCATAATAATCCGAAAGAGTACCGCCAAAAGGAGATGCAATCATCATAGCTAAAGGAAACGAAAGCATTACGATACCTGCTTTATCTGGTTTTAACATTACAATATTAATAAGAAAAAAAGGAAAAAGATAGGTTGTCAGCTGCTGAGTCATATAAGATAAACAACATGCAGCATTTGCAAAAGAAAACGTACTATTATGAAATAATTTTAATTCAATCATAGGTGTATCTGTATGATTCTGCCTCCATAGAAAGAGCAAAAACGATAGGATTGATAATGCAATACTTAAAACAAATGCAACAGAACGCAAACCCCAATCATCACTAAAATTTAGCCCAATGGCCAATGCTCCGATGGATACTGCAAAAAAAAGGCCGCCTGGCCAGTCTAATCTTTTCTCGCCGGTACTCCGGTGATCTTCCGGCATAATAATAATGGTTGCAATCAATCCAAATAAGCAGAACGGGATCGGAAAATAAAAAATAGAATGCCATGAAAAATGGGTTAACAGAAATCCTCCGATTGAAGGACCCGAAGCTAACCCTACCGATACAAAAATTGCATTAATACCAAGTGCTTTGCCTCGTTCATCTGCATCAAATGTTTTGGTAACGGTAGCTTGGGTAATAGAAATTAACAAACAATAGCCCAGTCCCTGCATTGCTCGAAAAAAAACCAATGTGATAAGTCGATCCGATAAAATTGGTGCTAATACAGATGCAACTGCAAAAAAACAAAAGCCAATTTGATATTGTCGCTTATATCCATAAATATCAGCGGCTTTTCCGCAAATTAGCAACATACAGCATGGGATAAATGTATATACAAGTGCCAGCCAACTAACTTCTCCTTGTGAAACACCAAATTCATTCATAAGTGTCGGAAGTGCCAGATTTAAGCTGTTAATTGCAAAACATACACTGAAATTAGCCATACCTGTAATTGCAAAAATGCACCATTTTTTTAATTTTTCGTCTCTGCATTTTATTGGATTTAGCAACGCACGATTCACCTCTATTTTATAGTATGATGTATAATATAGATCTTATCCTGTAAATGTTAAGAATTTCATCTTGCGATTTTATATTAACTATCTAATTTAGTAATCGATTCTATTTTTTAAATCAACTTCCCAAGAGGATACGTGTTTTTTCCAAATTTTGAGTATTTCTTAAGGAAAAAGTGACATGTTATACTTGCATAAATAAAATAAAAAAGGAAGGAACCAATGATGAAAAAACGTATACAAACAACTATACTAGCTTTATCCGTTATTCTTCTAACCATCTTCAGCAGCTCTTTTAATAATTATACTCTAGCTGCTAAGCCTGATCGCACTGCACCGACAGAACCAACAAATTTAAAAGCAGCTGCTATCACAGACACATCGATTACACTCTCTTGGAATGCATCTACAGATAATGTTGCGGTAAAATCGTATTACATATACCGCGACAACTCCTATCTAGCCTCAACATCCCAAACCACCTATACCATAAATAATTTAGCTCCTGCAACCAATTATCAATTTTATATAAAAGCAAAAGATGCAAAAAAAAACATATCAGCGGCAAGTAATATTATTTCTGTAACAACAACATCACCGGCTCAGCCATTCTCTAAAAAAGTAGTTGGATACTATGCTGCGTGGGCTGCTTACTCTGGTTATTATCCCAATCAGATTGATGCAACTAAGTTGACACATATTAATTATGCTTTCGCAAATATCAGTTCTGATTTGAAAATTACAATGGGATACCCTGACATTGATGAAAATAACTTTAAGCTTCTGAATGAACTTAAAATGATAAATCCTAGTTTAAAAACATTAATTTCCATTGGAGGCTGGAGCTGGTCCGGAAAATTTTCTGATGCTGCTTTGAATGATGCTTCCAGGACTATATTTGCACAAAGCTGTGTCGATTTCATGATTAAATATGGGTTTTATGGAGTTGATTTAGAGTGGGAATATCCAGTCAGCGGTGGTTTAACAAGCAATTCAAAACGCCCCGAAGACAAACAAAATTTCACATTACTTCTTCAAAAATTGCGAGAAAAATTAGATGAGCAAGGTACTTTGGACAATAAGCATTATCTTCTTACCATTGCCGGAGGAGCAAGTAGTTCTTACCTAAATAATATAGAGATAACCAAACTCCCTCAATATATCGACTATGCAACAATCATGACTTATGATCTGCACGGTACTTGGGACAACTATACAGACCTTCATGCACCACTTTTTAATAACAATGATTCTTCTCCACAATATAAGGGTAGTGTCGATTCTTCTGTAAATGCATGGATTAATGCCTCTTTTCCATCCGATAAACTGATACTTGGCATCCCATTTTACGGATATATCTATTCTTCCGTAAATAATTCAAATAATGGCTTATACCAGACGTATGGCGGTGCAAATTCCATAAGCTATCAAAAGATTGCAGAAAACTATTTGAATCAGGATGGATTTATCCGATATTTTCACTCACAATCATTGGTTCCTTGGCTGTTTAATGGTTCTACGTTCATCAGCTATGAAGATCCTCAATCCATTTCATATAAAACAGATTATATTAAAACAAAAAACTTAGGCGGTGCCATGATTTGGGAACTAAGCCAGGACCCAAATGAAGTTCTCCTTAATACACTATACAATGAAATAAAATAATAGGAGAGGAGATCAGCCTATGGCACAGTCTTTAACTGAGAATGACTACCCCAACTATACCATGACATTAAACGGTCAGGCACAAGTTACGGCAACTCCCGATTTAGCCGTAATCCGATTGGGGGTTCAAACAATTGGTCATAATTTAACCCAAATACAATCTGAAAATGCACAAATTATCCAAAGGATCATACAGTCCTTGAGTCAATCGGGAATTTCAGATATAAAAACCATACAATATAAAATTGATAAACTGTACGAATACAAAGATGGAACCCAATATGATAAAGGATACTCGGTTCGAAATATTTTGGAAATCAGAACAAATGACATATACCAGGCAGGAGACATTATTGATACAGCAGTCAAGATGGGTTCCAATGTTGTGGAATCCATCTCCTTCGAGTTATCAGAACCGGAGCTGTATTATCAGTACGCTTTAAACATGGCTGTTGAAAATGCAATACAAAAAGCAAAGTCCATTTCGACAAATTTACATCAAAAATTAAATCCTATACCCATACGTATCATTGAAAGCGGCAGTTCACCAATTCCGATGCAGCAATTTCAACGTGAGGCTGCTGCAACACCAATCATTCCTGGTCAATTAAAAATTGAAGCATCGATTAGTGCAGATTTTCTCTATGCATAAAACAAAAATCAAATGCGTTTCATTCAATTATTAATTTAATGGTATAATGGTGTTATCATAATCCGTAACAAGTGAAATCCCTGTCTGATTATATGCATTAAGATGATCGATAAGATTATTTTTTTGCAACAGGAGCAAATCTTCGTAATCGCTGTAATGATTTAGAATTTTATCTGCAAGACCGGGGATTTTACTGCCGGATAAAGGAAAAGTACAAAATTCTTTGATGGAAGGTGCAAAACGTGTACCGTCTTCTGCTTGTAAATATTCCTCAAGAAAATAACTGCCATTAGGGTTTTCTGTATAGGTAATGGCAACGGGAATAACGCTGCCACCTATACTTTTTAGCTTTTTGTCATAAAGTATATATTCCTCACTAAAAATAGTTGCAAATACTTTTAATTTATTTTCCTGTTTTGTTTCATTAAAAACATAAACAGCTGGAACAAGGAATGCATTTTCATTGTGATAATTTTGATAACGTGAAATTTCGGTATCGTATATCAATTTTAAAATCTTGTCATTACCGGAATAGGAGAAATGGGGTAAAAGTATTGTTGCACCATTTCCTGTTTTTCCATTTAAAAATTGTAATAGCAAATATGATTTTGGCATATATTTTTCAAAATCCGCCTCTCCTAATTTTTTTTTCATACCTACCGCATTATCTTTAAATGCATCATACCAATTCTGTCCTGTCGTAGCTGAAATATCAATATCTTCTTCCGCACATAACGAACGGCACGCTGCCATCATCAATTGCCCTTTTAAATCCGTTTGACCACCTTTTTCAAATAATCGATAGCAATACAAAAGTGTACTATCACCATAACTTAGTATTTCATCGAATGTTTCTTGATTTGCTTTGATATAATCATTTGGATTTGATGACACCTTCGTTTTTTTCATGATTTTTTCAAAATGTGTTGTAAGAAGTTCGTTAATTTCAATGGCAGATTCCAGTTTTTCTTTACCATTTTCAAATTCCGTCAAAACAAGAATGGTATCTTTGTAGGGGGTAGCATTCAATTTTATAAGCAACTCTTTAAAAGTTTTCTCACTAACGGCAAAATCTCGTACATTTTTATCAAATCTCATATCTGCCCATTGTCGTGTATACTGCACCGTATATGGTTCAACAATTCCATCATCAATACTAAAATTGACATAATCTACATTTCCTATCAATGCAAATAGAATAATTGCATTGTTTTCAAAAGGTGTTTGAAGCGTTTCACCCGTATAATAATTACGTGTTTCAGAATCCGCTTTCAGATTTACGGTTACCGCATAAGGTGGTTCATCTGTAAAAAGTTCGAAACTACTATATGACACTTTATCAGGAAATTCAAGCAGATTAATGATTCCGCCAATTTTTGAATTATCACCAACATATTCGGTTTTAAATTCTAGAAATTTTGCAGAGATGTCATTTTGAAATGTTTCCTCTTCGTTTGGATTCGCCATAAGCCCTAAACAAACCATTAAAACCGCTATGATACATACAATAATAATCCAAAACGCAGGCTTCTTGTAATTTAATACATTTTTTATTCTTCCTCTTGTATCCCCCTCACCAAAGGAAAGAGGAGTATCACTGACAATTTTTCTTCCTGTTGCAAGCGACAAAAGCGAAGAAGAATAATCTTTTTTTATATCATTACCAAGCTGTATGATTACACTTTCATCACAGGACATCTCC
>JAYFPL010000046.1:0-4684 GCA_034927775.1 Anaerovorax sp.
ATACGGCTCATAAACATCCTCTATGGTGATTCTCTCTTCTCCAATCGCTGCTGCAATGGTATCAATCCCCACAGGGCCTCCCTTAAATCGTTCTATGATAAGTCGTAAAATATCCCGATCCAGACCTTCCAGTCCCAATGCATCAATTCCTAATGAATGCAGAGTTTTTTTCGTAATCTCGCAATCAATTACACCATTGCCCTTAACCTGACTAAAATCCCGTACGCGCTTTAACAAACGATTTGCTACACGCGGTGTTCCTCTAGAACATCGGGCCAATTCAAGAAGGCAGTCAGGCTCAATGGATACATTTAAGATCTCCGCAGAGCGTTTTATGATCTCAGCTAATTCATCATTCTGATACATTTCAAACTTACAAATCACCCCAAAACGATCCCGTAGAGGTGCTGACAAGCTTCCTGCCCTTGTCGTTGCACCAATCAAAGTAAATTTTGATAAATCCAAACGAATAGAACGCGCTGAAGGACCCTTTCCAATGATAATATCCAATGCATAATCTTCCATAGCGGAATACAATACTTCTTCTACGGAACGATTCAGACGATGGATTTCATCAATAAACAACACATCACCGTCTTTTAAATTTGTCAAGATTGCCGCCAAATCACCAGCTCGTTCAATAGCCGGTCCGGAAGTAATACGCAAATCCACACCAAGCTCATTGGCGATGATTCCTGCAAGTGTCGTTTTACCTAATCCAGGAGGTCCATAAAACAAAACATGATCCAAAGGCTCTTTTCGTATTTGTGCCGCTTCAATAAAAATCTTTAAATTCTCTGTGACATTTTTCTGTCCTATGTACTCTGAAAGACGTTTTGGGCGTAGACTCAATTCCATCTCTTCTTCATCAAGATTTAAATTGGCCGCCGTAATTCTATCTTCAAATTCCATTTACATTCCTCTTCCTTAAAATAATTTTTTGAGTGCTATTTTTATGTATTCCTCTACGGATAGATTGTTCTCCTCAATGGAAGCAATAGCTCCTACAGCCTCACTCTTGCTATATCCAAGTGCAATTAAACCGTTCGTAGCTTCCGTTCTTCCATTGTCTCCGTGTACGATCTCAGTTGCATCTCCAAATTCGCTGATGCCGCCGATTTTCTCCTTTAACTCTAAGACAATACGCTGTGCTGTTTTTTTCCCGATTCCGTTTGCTTTGGTTAAAGTATTTGCATCTTCAAAAGCGATTGCTTTTTTTAATTCTCCCACGGGCATAGCAGAAAGAAGTGCCATTGCTGCCTTGGCTCCAACACCACTGACCGTCATGAACTTACGAAATAAATCAATTGCTTCTTCATCCGAAAATCCATAAAGGCTAATATCATCCTCTCGAACAATCATCGCCGTATATACCGAAACAGTTTCTCCCTGAGAAGCTAAATAGAGCGTAGAATTGTCAGGTACATAAATTTCATATCCAATTCCGTTGTTTTCCACTACAACTCCTCCAGGGAATTTCATTGCAATGCTTCCTTTTATATAATGCAGCATATTGCCAGCCTCCACTTCTATTAAAATTACAATAAAACATTTTAATTATTTTAAATTTGCAAAACGATTATGGAAATCAGCACAATGGCCATGACAAATCGCTGCAGCCAAAGCATCCGCCGTATCGTCTAACTTAGGTATTTGTTTTAAATTTAGAATGGTTTTCACCATATGTTGAATCTGCTTTTTTTCGGCTCTCCCATACCCAATCAGGCCCTGCTTAATCTGAAGAGGTGTATACTCAAAAATCTCAAGCCCGGAATTCGCACAAGCTAAAATGGCAACGCCTCTTGCTTGCCCAACCAAAATCGCAGTGGTTGTATTTGTATTAAAAAATAATTGCTCAATGGAAACTACATCTGGTTCGTATTCTGAAATAACCTCCATAAGTCCTGTATATAAATGTTTCAAACGATCCGGCATAGCCATATTTTTATCGGTTGTAACTGCACCATATGCAATTGCTTTAAAATGGTTTCCCTTCATTTCAACAATGCCATAACCCATAATGGCATAGCCGGGGTCAATTCCTAAAATTTTCATTTTTTATATTCCGCCCTGTCACATTTTTGCTTTCCTTTAGTTCTCATACATTGTAGCATATTTTTGAAGGCTTGTCTTTGAAAAATTGGCTTGTTTTCCTTGCTACAACTTAAATTTATGGTATAATAAAGCAGTCAAATAAATAATTTAAAGGCAAGCCATTTCTTGATTTTAAGCTATGCTTTAAGGAGAATCTTATGCGCTATTCAAGACAAAACAAAATTCTTGATATTATCAATCAGCACGAAGTTGAAACCCAAGACAAACTCGTTGAGTTGTTAAAAGAAGCAGGATATCAAGTCACGCAAGCTACTATTTCCAGAGATATTAAAGAACTGCAATTGATTAAAACGCTGTCATCCAGCGGTCATTACAAATATGCAGTCAGTACAAATTTGGATCATCCTATTTCGGATCGATTTGTTAAAATTTTTAAAGAAACCATTCAAAACATTTCTTCTTCCGGAAACATCATTTTAGTGAAAACATTAAGCGGATGTGCACCTGCTGCTGCCGAAGCAGTCGATACACTAAACCTTCCAAATGTGATTGGTTCCATTGCAGGAGACAATACGTTTATGCTGGTTGCTGATGATCCGGAAAACGTCCCAATTATTATACAAAAATTTAATGACATGATGAAATAAGAGGTCTTTTTATGATTTCTCATATCCATATCCGAGATTTTGCAATTATTAATGAATTAGATGTTGATTTCCATTCCGGTTTCAATGTAATTACAGGTGAAACCGGTGCTGGAAAATCCATTATTATAGAAGCAGTGAGTCTTGCGCTGGGAAGCCGTGCAGATACTGCTTTTATTCGTTCCGGAAAAGAAAAAGCCATCATTGAACTGGTTTTAGACGGAAAAAATAAAAAAGTTTCCTCCCTTCTGAAAGAAAACGGCTTGGAGGATGAAGAACAATTAATTATCCGAAGAGAAATTACGGCAAACGGAAAAAGTACTTGCCGTATTAATGGCTCTTTAGTTTCTGTTTCTTTTTTAAATAAGCTATGTAAATACGAAGCAGACATTCACGGGCAATACGACCACCAATCCTTATTAAATCCGGAACTTCATATTACTCTACTCGATCTTTATGATGAAGCAAATATTTCCCCTGCAAAGGAAACCGTTGCTTCTCTTTTTAGTGAATATAATAAAGTAAAGCAAACGCTTTCTTCACTTTCTCGCTCCGAAAAGGATGCAAAAAGAAAGCATGATTTCATGCAGTTTGAATTGCAGGAAATTACAGCTGCTAATCTATCCGTTAATGAAGATGAGGAACTGCAAGAGCGAATCACACTTCTGCAAAACAGCGAACGCATTTATCAAAACCTTTCTTCTGCTTATGCACTGTTGTGTAATGATGCCCCATCTGCTTTAGATGGTCTTGGAAAAAGTAAACAGAAGTTAGAGGAAATTGCTTTGTTTTCAAAAGAAATTTCGGAATTTACTGAACTGCTATCCGATTGTTACTATAAAATTGAAGATCTTTCTTCACAAATTCGCCACTATGTTGAAGATATCTCCTTTTCTGAACAGGAATTGGATGAAGCCGTAAACCGAATGGATCAAATCGATGCTTTAAAACGGAAATACGGAAACTCTATTGCAGAAATACTGGAATACCAAGCACAGCTGCAAGAAAATTTAGAGCTGATTGAAGACACGGATCAGAAAAAAGAAACAATGACGCAGCAGCTTGCTGTATTAGAAAAAGAATTGCTGACTGCCAGTCAAACGCTTTCATCTCTTCGTAAAGATGCAGCGAAAAAAATGGAAGCCAGCATCAATCAAGAATTAACAGAGTTAAATTTTAATGATGCAAAGCTTTCCATCTCTTTTAAAGATCAGGAAACTCAAAAAGAACCTTTCTTTACCTCAGAAGGCATTGATCAGATAGAATTTTTAATTTCAACAAATAAAGGCGAAGCAGAAAAACCTTTAGCAAAAATTGCTTCAGGCGGCGAGATTTCTCGTATTATGTTAGCATTTAAGCGTATTGTTGGTGAACTTGATAGCATTCCAACAATGATTTTTGATGAAATTGACAGTGGCATTAGTGGCATTACAGCAAGCATCGTTGGTAAAAAACTATTGCAAATTGCAAAGAATCACCAAATTATCTGTATTACACATTTGCCGCAAATCGCCGCGTTTGGACAATATCATTATCAGATTCAAAAAACTACTGAAAATAATATTACCCAAACCACGGTACTGCCTCTTTCTCACGAAGAAAAGGTGAAAGAAATTGCAAGACTCTTAGGTGGAATCAACATCACCGATACCACCATCAAGAGTGCGGAAGAGCTCCTTGCGCTATCACAAAATTGATTTTGATACAAATTCTATTACAACGTTAGCTTAGTTAAGCATATCTTTCCGCTCTGTTCAACATAACAAAGTCGACCTTGATCTACAACAATTTGTTGTGCTACATCTGCAGAGCGGAATATAAGCTTTCCCTTCGAATCAAACACCATTATCCGGTATGGACACTCCGATTCTTCTTTAAAGGTTGCATAGAAATACCCTTCGCCTGCAAGTCCCATTGACATCAATTTTCCCTGCGGATTTAAGGATTCTTTATCTCCCAATCGGAAAAGCTTTTGATTCCCGTAG
>JAYFPL010000144.1:0-13928 GCA_034927775.1 Anaerovorax sp.
TCTTTCTTCCGGTGCCTTGTCAATCTGGTCGAATGCAACCTGTTCGCCAAGTCCGTATCTCTGATGAAGAGTCTTTGTGATTGCAGCTGTTAATGTAGTCTTTCCGTGGTCTACGTGACCAATAGTACCGATGTTTACATGCGGTTTTGTTCTTTCAAATTTAGCCTTTGCCATTATAAAATTCCTCCATTTTATAAATATGTCAGACATTCCTCACAGCTTATGCATGCAAGGAATGCCTTTTATATTTCATTATTTATTGATCTTATCAATTAAGCTATCCGGTAACTTTTCAAAATGATCCATCTGCATTACATAAACGCCACGGCCCTGTGTCTTAGAACGTAAGTCTGTTGCATATCCAAACATTTCAGACAGCGGAACAAAAGAACGAACCGTTACAGCTCCATTATTGATTTCAGAACCTTCGATTCTTCCTCTTCTGGAACTGATATCACCAATAATGTCACCCATATAATCTTCAGGTGCATTTACTTCTACCTTCATGATTGGTTCAAGCAATGCTGGCTTTGCCTTTTTAACAGCTTCTCTGAATGCCATGGAAGCAGCAATTTTAAATGCCATTTCGGAAGAGTCAACTTCATGGTAAGAACCATCGTATAACTCAACACCAACATCCACAACCTGATAACCTGCTAAAGGACCAGTTTGCATGGATTCACGAATACCTTCATCGATCTTAGGAATGTATTCCTTAGGAATTGCACCACCAATGATAGCATTCTTAAATTCATATCCTGCACCTGGGTCTCTAGGATAAATTCTGATTTTAACGTGACCATACTGTCCACGACCACCAGACTGCTTCGCATACTTATGATCAACATCTGCATTACTTGTAATAGTTTCTTTGTAGGATACTTGCGGTTTACCTACATTAGCTTCTACTTTAAATTCACGAAGAAGTCGATCAACGATAATTTCTAAGTGAAGCTCACCCATACCTGCAATGATTGTCTGTCCGGTTTCTTCATGCGTAAATGTCTTAAAAGTAGGATCTTCTTCTGCTAATTTAGAAAGCGCAATACCCATTTTTTCTTGACCAGCCTTAGTTTTAGGCTCAATCGCAATTTCAATTACCGGTTCTGGGAAATCCATAGATTCCAGAATGATTTCTTCCTTTTCATCACACAGAGTGTCACCAGTTGTTGTATCTTTTAACCCTACTGCTGCTGCAATATCACCAGCATAAACCATTTCGATTTCTTCTCTCTTGTTTGCATGCATCTGTAGGATTCTTCCGATTCTTTCTTTTTTACCCTTTGTAGAGTTATAAACATAAGAACCAGAAGATAATGTACCGGAGTACACACGGAAGAATGCGAGCTTACCAACAAATGGGTCAGCCATAATCTTAAATGCCAATGCTGAGAATGGACCATTGTCATCTGCAATTCTTTCTGCTTCTTCTTCTGTGTCCGGTAAAATCCCCTTAATCGGTGGAATATCTATCGGAGAAGGTAAATAATCTAATACTGCATCAAGCAAAGGCTGTACACCCTTGTTTCTATATGCGGAACCGCAAGTTACAGGAACCATCTGACCTGCAATGGTCATTTTACGAATGGTTCTCTTGATTTCATCATTGGTCAGTTCTTCACCATCCAAATACTTCATCAAAAGTTCTTCATCGCCTTCTGCAACTGCTTCGACCATCTTTGCTCTCCACTCTTCAGCAGTTTCTTTCATATCTTCCGGAATGTCTACAAATTCAAACTCTTTACCAAGTTCGTCCTTATATACTTCGGCTTTCATTTGAACTAAGTCAATGATTCCAACGAAATTCTCTTCTTTTCCTATCGGCAATTGAATCGCAACTGCATTCGCCTTAAGACGATCTACAACCATATCCATAACACGATAGAAATCAGCACCTAAAATGTCCATCTTATTGATAAAGATCATTCTTGGTACTCCATATTTATCTGCTTGTCTCCAAACAGTTTCGGACTGTGGTTCAACACCGCCCTTTGCACACAATACCGTTACAGCACTATCCAATACTCGCAGAGATCTTTCAACTTCTACGGTAAAGTCTACGTGTCCTGGCGTGTCAATAATATTAATTCTGGTATCCTTCCACTGAGCAGTTGTTGCAGCAGAGGTAATGGTAATTCCTCTTTCCTGCTCCTGCGCCATCCAGTCCATGGTAGCCGCACCTTCATGAGTTTCACCAATCTTGTGAGTTCTTCCTGTGTAAAACAAAATTCTCTCTGTTGTTGTGGTTTTTCCTGCATCAATGTGGGCCATGATACCTATATTTCTAGTCTTTTCTAACGGAAACTGTCTAGGCATATCTGACTCCTCTCTCTATGATTACCATCTGTAGTGAGCAAATGCCTTATTTGCTTCAGCCATCTTATGGGTATCTTCTTTCTTCTTTACGGAAGCTCCGGTATTATTAGCTGCATCCATAAGTTCTTTTGCAAGTCTTTCTGCCATATACTTTTCGCCTCTAAGTCTGGTATATTTTGTTAACCATCTCAGACCAAGTGTCTGACGTCTTTCTGCTCTTACTTCAACCGGAACCTGATAGTTTGCACCACCAACACGTCTTGCCTTAACTTCAACAACAGGCATAATGTTGTTCATTGCTTTTTCGAACACTTCTAAAGGTTCTTCATTTGTTACTTCTTTAATTTTATTAAAAGCGTCATAAACGATCGACTGCGCTACACCCTTTTTTCCATCCAGCATGATGCTGTTGATTAGCTTAGCTACAACAACACTGCCGTATACTGGATCAGGAAGCACTTCTCTCTTTGGAATATTTCCTCTTCTTGGCACTTCTCTTCCCTCCTATTTCGGTACTCGACACAATGCATTCATGTGCCGCGGTGCCACTCAATATCTATATTAAGGGCACGTTTTAGTTTTCCCGATTCTTTCTTAAATATAACTCTTATTTTTTCTTAGCTCTCTTCGCGCCATACTTGGAACGAGCCTGGTTTCTGTTAGCCACTCCAGCAGTGTCAAGTGTACCTCTAACGATATGGTATCTTACACCTGGAAGGTCCTTAACTCTACCACCACGAATCAACACAACGCTATGCTCTTGCAAATTGTGTCCAATACCTGGGATATAAGCAGTCACTTCGATACCGTTAGTAAGCTTAACTCTTGCTACTTTTCTTAACGCGGAGTTTGGCTTCTTAGGAGTTACAGTCTTTACGGAAGTACATACGCCTCTCTTTTGAGGTGCTTCTGTGTCTGTAGGTACTCTCTTAATGGAGTTCATACCCTTTAACAGCGCAGGAGCAGTAGACTTCTTTTCAGCTCTGATTCTTCCCTGTCTTACCAGTTGATTAATTGTAGGCATCTAAATCTCCTTTCTTTGCACAAATCTATCCGTGCAAAAACTAAATAATTTATGTTTAAACCCAAATGGTTTAAATCCATAGCGAACCAAAGCTCAGTATATCATTAAACCAACAAAGTTGTCAATTTTTTTCATACTGAGCAATGATTATTTTTTATTCTTTTATTTTTTACAAACTTCTATCTATTTTTACTAAACCTCGGTAAACCCTAAATCTAAATCGTCGCTTGCATCATTTGTTTCTGTTGCAGCCGCAACCTCATGGTTTACAGATTCATCCTCAGGCTTGAAAAATGGCGCATTGTCTTCTAATACATCTTCAAACTCATCCTCTTCTTCAGAATGT
The DNA here is from genome assembly GCA_034927775.1 of Anaerovorax sp. GTDB lineage: Bacteria > Bacillota > Clostridia > Peptostreptococcales > Anaerovoracaceae > IOR16. The sequence goes on from JAYFPL010000144.1 coordinate 3,687, forward strand.
GTTTTAAAAGAATTCATATATTCCGTATTTACACCATAATCCAAATTAATGTTGCGATAACGCTTCATTCCCGTTCCTGCCGGAATCAACTTACCGATAATAACATTTTCTTTTAATCCAAGAAGCTTATCATTCTTACCCTTAATTGCTGCATCAGTTAGGACACGAGTCGTTTCCTGGAAGGATGCGGCTGATAAGAAGGAGTTTGTTGCAAGGGATGCCTTTGTAATACCGAGAAGTACACGCTTACCGACAGCCGGCTGCTGCCCTTCTTCCAATGCACCATTCGCTTCCTCCAATTCAATCTGGCTATATAGACCACCAGGAAGAAGTGTCGTGTCACCTGCATCTTCAATCTTACACTTAGAAAGCATCTGGCTTACAATTACTTCAACGTGCTTATCATTGATGTCTACACCTTGTTGCTTATACACTCTCTGTACTTCCTTAAGAAGATACTGATATACACCTTCTACACCATTTAGTCTTAAGATATCATGCGGATTAAGCGGACCCTTTGTAATCGCATCACCAGCTTTGATAAAGTCACCTTCCAACACACGTAAACGTGCACCGTACGGAATGATGTAAACATGTTCTTCTTCACCACGAATTTTAACCTCAGTTTTGTTGTCCTTTCGACTTTCAATGGATACTACGGTACCATCAGCTTCACAAACTTCAGCAAGACCCTTTGGCTTTCTGGCTTCGAACAATTCTTCAACTCTTGGAAGACCCTGTGTGATATCGTTTCCTGCAACGGATACACCGCCTGTATGGAAGGTACGCATTGTCAACTGAGTACCCGGTTCTCCGATGGACTGAGCAGCGGTAATACCAACTGCCTCACCGATATTAACCGGTTCACCCGTAGCAAGATTTCTGCCGTAACACTTAGCACATATTCCGGACTGACTCTTACAAGCCATAACGGAACGAATCTTAACTACTTCAATTCCGGCTTTTTCAATTGCTTCTGCCGCAGCTTCTTTAATTTCCTCTCCACCTGCAACAATTAAATTGCCTTTTTGATCGTAAATATCTTCCATTGCAGTTCTTCCTACAATACGAAGTTTTAACGCTTCAATGACTTCTTTTCCATCCACAAATGCTCTGACTTCAATTCCTTCTGTCGTTCCGCAATCCACTTCACGAACGATAGCATTATGGCTGACATCTACTAATCTTCTTGTCAAATATCCAGAGTCAGCGGTACGAAGAGCCGTATCGGCCAGACCCTTTCTTGCTCCGTTGGAGGAAAGGAAGTACTCCATAACGGAAAGTCCTTCACGGAAGTTAGCCGTGATTGGAATTTCGATAGTTTTACCGGTTGCGTTTGCCATTAGACCACGCATACCGCCTACCTGTTTAATCTGGTTCTTACTACCACGGGCTCCGGAATGAGCCATGATATATAAGTTATTTAAAGTTCCTAAGGAAGCCATCAAAGCATCTGCAACATCGTCCGTTGCTTTATGCCATGTTTGGATTACCTTTTCGTAACGTTCATCGTTCGACATCAAACCACGACGATAAGCAGATTGATATTTATCAACAATTGACTGTGCCTGTTCAATAATCGACGCCTTTTCCTTTGGCATTTCCATATCTGCAACACTGATGGTAATCGCTGCCTTTGTTGAGTAGCGGAATCCCGTACTCTTAATATGATCAAGCATCTTTACCGTTTCTGTGTTGCCATGTCGACGATAACATTTGTCAATAATTTGACCTAGCTTTTTCTTATCACAAAGGAAATCAACCTCCAAAGAATACGCATCAACAGTTCTGTCAATGTAGCCCAAATCCTGAGGAATTTTATCATTGAAGATAAAACGTCCTACAGTCGATTCTACTAACTTACCAGAATCTTCCTTAGAGAGCTTTTTTCGAACCTTTACTTTTGCATGAATTCCAACAGCACCTGTTTGGTAAGCCATTAAAAGCTCATCGTAGTCGGTAAAAATTCTTCCATCACCCTTTTCAGCCTTACTGCTTCTGTCCTCCAAACCTGGGTGAGTCAAATAATAACTTCCCAGAATCATGTCCTGTGTTGGAGTGGTGATTGGAGAACCATCCTTTGGAGCAAGAATGTTGTTGACGGAAAGCATTAAGAATCTGGCTTCTGCCTGTGCTTCTACGGAAAGCGGAACGTGTACCGCCATTTGGTCACCGTCAAAGTCAGCATTGTATGCAGTACATACCAATGGATGAAGCTTAATTGCTTTACCTTCTACCAATACTGGTTCAAATGCCTGAATACCTAATCTGTGCAATGTCGGTGCACGGTTTAGAAGAACCGGATGATCCTTAATTACTTCATCTAAGACATCCCATACTTCTGGACGTACTTTTTCTACCATGCGCTTTGCACTCTTAATATTATGTGCATGACCGTCCTGAACTAATTTTTTCATAATAAATGGCTTAAACAATTCCAATGCCATTTTCTTTGGAAGACCGCACTGATAGAATTTCAGTTCCGGACCTACAACGATTACGGAACGTCCAGAGTAGTCAACACGCTTACCTAATAGATTCTGACGGAAACGACCTTGCTTACCCTTTAACATATCTGATAAAGATTTTAATGGTCTGCTTCCCGGTCCCGTTACCGGTCTGCCTCTTCTGCCGTTATCAATCAAGGCATCGACAGCTTCCTGAAGCATTCTTTTTTCATTTCGAACAATAATGTCCGGAGCTCCCAAATCTAAAAGTCTTTTCAGACGATTGTTTCTATTAATTACTCTTCGATATAAATCGTTTAAGTCGGATGTCGCAAATCTTCCGCCATCTAGTTGTACCATCGGTCTAAGATCTGGTGGAATAACAGGGATGACTTCCAAAATCATCCATTCCGGCTTATTTCCCGAAGTTCTTAATGCCTCAATGACTTCCAAGCGACGAACAATTCGGATTTTTTTCTGTCCGGAAGCTTCTTTCAACTTATTTCTCAAATCTTCAGATAAGGCAACCAAATCGATTTGAGAAAGCAATTCTTTAATTGCCTCCGCACCCATAGCGGCTTTAAATCCACTTCCAAATTTATCTTTTGCTTCTCTATATTGTTGTTCAGTTAGTATTTCTTTATAACCCAATCCAGAATCACCCGAATCCGTTACGATATATGCAGCAAAATACAAGACCTTTTCCAGATTTCTTGGTGAAATATCAAGTACTAAGCCCATTCTGCTTGGAATACCTTTAAAATACCAAATGTGAGAAACCGGAGCAGCAAGTTCAATGTGCCCCATTCTCTCTCTTCGAACCTTTGCTTTTGTTACTTCAACACCACAGCGATCACATACAATTCCCTTATAGCGGATTCGTTTATACTTACCGCAATGGCATTCCCAGTCTTTTGTAGGTCCAAATATTTTTTCACAAAACAAACCTTCTTTTTCCGGTTTTAAAGTTCTGTAGTTAATGGTTTCCGGCTTTTTAACTTCACCGTGCGACCAGCTTCGAATCTTTTCTGTGGAAGCTAAACTTATTTGTAATGATTCAAAATTGTTTAATTCGTACAAGGAGCGTCTCCCCTTCCCTTTATTCGTTCTCAAGTGAAACAACGGATGCTTTTGTATTGTCTAAACAAGATCGTCGTCTACGAAATCCTCTTCCAGATCTAACTCGCCGTCGGCATCGTCTATATCCTCATCCATCAATTCCTCACTGAAGCCAGACTCTTCTTCGAACAACTCTTCTTCAGAAGAAACCGCCTCAATATCGATGATGCTTTCCAAGCCGGAAGCACTGTCTAAGTCATCAGATTCTTTGATCTCAATTTCTTGCTCATCATCAGTTAAAACCTTTACATCCAAGGCCAAACTCTGCATTTCTTTGATCAATACCTTAAACGATTCCGGAATTCCTGGTTCTGGAATGTTTTCATCCTTTACAATCGCTTCGTATGTCTTTACACGACCTACTACATCATCGGATTTTACAGTTAAAATTTCTTGTAGTGTATACGCTGCGCCATAAGCCTCAAGTGCCCATACTTCCATTTCTCCGAAACGCTGTCCACCAAATTGAGCTTTACCGCCCAAAGGCTGCTGTGTAACGAGAGAATATGGACCCGTGCTTCTTGCGTGAATCTTGTCATCAACAAGGTGATGCAACTTCAACATATACATATATCCTACAGTTACCGGATTATCAAATTCTTCTCCGGTTCTGCCATCACGCAACTGAAGCTTTCCGCTTTCCGGATAACCACATTCTTTTAATAATTCAATAATATCTCTTTCGCTTGCACCATCAAATACAGGAGTAGAAATATACCAACCTTTATACTTAGCAGCTAAACCTAAATGTACTTCCAATACCTGCCCGATATTCATACGGGAAGGTACACCAAGAGGATTTAACATGACTTGAAGCGGTGTGCCATCCTGCATAAATGGCATATCTTCCTGCGGAAGAATTCTGGAAATAACACCCTTATTTCCATGACGTCCTGCCATCTTATCTCCAACATTAATTTTTCTCTTTGTTGCAATATAGCAACGTACCAATTTATTTACACCAGGAGGAAGCTCATCGCCGTTCTCCCTTGAGAAAATCTTCACATCGACAATAATACCGGTTTCTCCGTGAGGTACGCGTAAAGAAGTATCACGAACTTCTCTGGCTTTCTCACCAAAGATGGCACGAAGCAGTCTTTCTTCTGCCGTTAATTCGGTTTCTCCTTTTGGTGTTACTTTTCCAACCAAAATATCGGATGCATCCACCTCCGCACCAATACGGATAATGCCTTCTTCATCCAAATCTTTTAACGCGTCTTCACCAACATTCGGAATGTCTCTTGTGATTTCTTCCGGTCCCAGCTTTGTATCTCTGGCCTCCGATTCATATTCTTCAATATGAATGGAAGTCAAGGCATCCTCCATAAGAAGCTGTTCATTCAAAATAACAGCGTCTTCGTAATTGTATCCTTCCCAAGTCATGAAGCCGATCAGCAGATTCTTTCCAAGTGCAACTTCTCCTAAATCCGTTGATGGACCGTCTGCAATGACTTCACCAGCTTCCACATACTCACCATGAGATACAATCGGCTTTTGATTGATACACGTACCCTGGTTAGACCGCTTATATTTAAGCATTTTATATTCATCTAGGCCGCCGTCCTTATCTCTGCGGATCTTAATACGAACCGCATCTACATATTCAACGACACCAGTATTCCTTGCTAAGATTACAACCCCGGAATCACAAGCAGCCTTGTATTCCATACCAGTACCTACAATTGGGGCATCACTAATCAATAGAGGCACTGCCTGACGTTGCATGTTAGCTCCCATTAGTGCACGGTTTGCGTCGTCATTTTCAAGGAATGGAATCAACGCTGTTGCAACAGATACAACCTGTCTTGGGGATACATCCATGAAGTCTACAACTTCTCTATTGTAAAGGTCAATTTCTCCGCCTGCACCTCTGGCTACTACCTTACGATTTACAAAATGTCCTTCGCTATCTAATGGTTCATTCGCCTGAGCAATGATAATCTGCTCTTCTTCGTCGGCAGTCAAATAATGAATGTCTTCGGTTACAATAGCAGATTGTTTGTCAACTCTTCGATATGGCGTTTCAATGAAGCCATATTCGTTCACAATTCCATAAGTCGTAAGAGAACCAATCAAACCAATGTTTGGACCTTCCGGAGTTTCAATTGGACACATTCTTCCATAATGAGAATGATGTACGTCACGAACTTCGAATCCGGCTCTTTCTCGAGAAAGACCACCCGGTCCCAATGCAGAAAGTCTTCTCTTATGAGTCAACTCTGCCAATGGATTGTTCTGGTCCATAAACTGCGATAACTGTGAACTTCCAAAGAATTCTTTAATTGCAGCAGTAACCGGTCTAATATTCATAAGTGCTTGCGGTGTTGTTACTTCAATATCCTGAATGGTCATTCTTTCTTTTACAACACGTTCCATACGAGCAAGACCAATACGGAATTGGTTCTGAAGCAATTCGCCAACCGTTCTTAATCTACGATTTCCTAAATGGTCAATGTCATCAATGCTTCCAATCCCGTCAGAAAGATTTAAAATGTAACTTACCGAAGCAATAATATCATCAATAATAATATGTTTTGGTGAAAGTTGATTTTTCATAGAAATCAACGTTTCTTTCAAGTGAGCTTCATCTGTATTTTCCAAAATAGAACGCAATACCGGATAGAAAACCTTTTTCGGAAGCTTATTTTCTTCCGGATCAAAGTCTACATAATTCTGCAAGCTGACAAAATTGTTACCGATTACTTTTACGGCTTTTTCTTCATCAATCTTACTGTAGACCATCGCGCTTTCAACACCAGCATTTTCAATCATAAATCCTAGTTCTCTGGAAATTTTCGTATCTTTTTCCACTAAAAGCTCGCCTGTAGAAGGATCAAATACATCCTCAGCAGCGATACAACCTATAATACGATTACCTAATCCTAGCTTTTTATTATATTTGTAACGGCCAACCTTAGCTAAGTCATATCTCTTGGCATCAAAAAACAACGCTTCAATCAAATCGTAAGCGCTATCAAACGTAGCAGGTTCACCAGGTCTTAATTTTTTATATATTTCTTTTAAGCCTTCATCATAATTGCTTGTAACATCCTTTGCCATAGACTTATTTAGTCTCTCATGGCTGCCAAAAATTTGTTCAATTTCTGCGTTGTTACCTTCATAGAGAATTTTTGAAATCTCTGTAGAAAATTCATTATAACGGCGAATCTTCTTAGCAATTTCTGCTTCTGTAATATTCGGGTTCTTTCTTCGTTCCGTTTCCACCTTGTCCTCAACGGATTTATAAGCCAAAGCTCTTAAAATGGTGGTAATCGGCTGTTTTCTTGTTCGGTCTACACGAACTGAAATAATTTCGTTTGAGTCTGTTTCATACTCCAACCAAGCTCCTCTATTTGGAATGATTGTAGTTGAATATAACTTATTATTTGATTTATCAATTGCTACATCATAGTAAGGTCCCGGTGATCTTACAAGCTGTGTAACAACAACACGTTCTGCTCCATTATAGATAAAGGTTCCTTTTTCGGTCATAATCGGGAAATCTCCCATGAATACTTCCTGTTCCTTTACCTCTCCGGTCTCCTTATTGACCAGTCGAACTTTTACCTTCAAAGGAGCCGCATATGTTACATCGCGTTCCTTACATTCTTCCTGATCATATTTTGGTGCATCCGTTAAGGAATGTCCAATAAATTCTAGTACTAGATTGTCGGCATAATCCCGTATCGGGGATATGTCTTCAAAAACTTCTGTCAAACCCTCTTCCAAAAACCATTTGTAAGAATCCGTCTGAATTTGAATCAGATTTGGCATAGGAGCTACAACATTAATCTTTGAGTAGCTCATACGTTCTTTTTTACCTATTTTAACGGGTTGAGGCATGTTCTTCCCTCCTTGCATTGAAAACAAAATACTTTGCGTGGCAATGTACTATAATAGCATACGTTTTTCAACTAGTCAAGGAAATTATTGACTATTTCATAAAATATTAATCCGAAAACTAAATTTTAAAAGAAAAAAGCTATAATATCAACAAAGTATAATTAAAAATTATACTTCGAACATAAAAAAAGTGAATTTTCCGTTACATTTCCTATTATATAAAAAAAGAGAGGAAATTCTAAAGATTTCCTCTCTTTTATATCTCTTATTTTTAATTATTTCGATTAAGCTTTTATATTTTTTCTTCCTCCGAAAGAAACATACCCAATATATGCTAAGAATGCAAATCCAACAAGCATCCAACCTACAGAGTGGAATTTATCCCAATAACCCTTGAGGTAAATTCCTACTACAAGTATCGGCAATACATAAGTCATATAACCTCTTACAGAAAGAGGGAATCTGATGCCTTCTCCGGAATTTGCCTCTGAAATGAAGTTATTCCAACCCCATCCATAACGTGAAGTACAGAAGATCAAATATACCATTGAGCCTAAAGGAAGTAGATTACTGGAAACAATAAAGTCTTCTAAATCCATGATATTTGTACCTTCGCCAAGAGGCTGAATTGCAGAAAGTGTGGAAAAACCTAAAATACAAGGAAGTGATAATACTATGATTGCTGCCATATTAACCAATACTGCTTTTTTACGTTCCCAACCCCATAAATCAATTGCAAAGGAAATAATGTTCTCAAATACTGCAATAATCGTTGACAATGCTGCAAAGGATAAGAAAAGGAAGAAAAAGGCTCCCCAAACACGTCCACCTACCATTTGTTCAAAAATATTCGGTAATGTAATGAATACCAAACCAGGACCAGCGCCAGGTTCTACATCAAATGCAAAGCAAGCCGGAATAACAATCAATCCTGCCATAATTGCAACAAAGGTATCCAAAAGCGTGATACTCGCAGCTTCTCCAGCCAAAGAGCGAGATTTATCTAAGTAACTTCCGAAAATTGCCATAGAACCGATACCGATACTCAATGTAAAGAATGCCTGCGAAAGAGCTCCAAAAACTACATTCCCAACCCCATTTTCAACCATCTTTCCAAAGTCAGGTATTAAATAGAATTTAATGCCTTCTCCGGCACCAGGCAAAGTCAGAACACGAATAACCAATACCACCATGATTGCCAAAAGACAAATCATCATAATCTTTGTGATACGTTCTACACCATTTTGTAATCCAATCGAACAAATTCCAAAAGAAAGTACAACGGCAATGATCATCCAAAGTGTCATTGTCCCTGGGTTTCCAAGCATACTACCGAATCCGCTCGCCACTTCCTCTGGGGAAGCACCTACAAATTCACCAGTCAACATGCGATAGCAATAATACATCATCCATCCGCCGACCATGGTATAGAACATCATAAGTACATAGTTTCCAATCATCCCAAAATATCCGAAATTATGAAACTTGCTGCCTTGAGGTTCTAATGTATGGAAAGAGGATGCCACACTCTTTTGACTGGCGCGCCCTACTGAAAATTCGCATACCATAATTGGTAACCCCAAAATAACTAAAAAAATCAAATAGATGAGGATAAATGCAGCACCGCCAAACTGTCCGGCCATGTAAGGGAATTTCCATACATTTCCGAGTCCAACAGCGCAACCTGCGGAAACAAGAATAAATCCTAACCGAGATCCGAATTTTTCTCTTTCTGCCATAAAAAACACATCCTTTCTTTATTATTATATTGCATTAATGCAATCATACTTAGTATAATATAATGCTTTTATTTACAGGTCAATCATTCCCAATTGATGAAATGTCCAATTCTTCAAAAAATAATTCTGTCGAATACTTATTTTACAGAATTTCCTAAACTTATCTTGAGAAATCGTCGCGTGTTCACGTATCCAAAAAAGAATGTATCGCAATTTCAAATTATTTTCATAAATAGAATCCCCTTCCTGTTTTCGACGAAACTTTTAAAATTATATAGTACTATATATAATAATATTCTTTGTAAAAATAAATACCGAGCAAATCATCTGCTCGGTATTTATTTTTTTTAATTTATACGTTTCAAAAAACAATTGTATTATTCTTTTGTCACAAGTGCCAATTCTACAGGAATGTAAGAATCTACTTGTTCTCCAGCAATCACTTTAAATGCTGCATCTACACCATTTGCACCAATTTCTTTCGGAAGCTGCTGCACGGTTGCAGCCATAGTTCCTGCTTCCACTGCTGCCACGGCATCATCCGTTGCATCAAACCCAACAATCATAATTTCTCTTCCGGAATCTTTAATTGCTTCCAATGCTCCAAGAGCCATTTCATCATTGTGTGCAAACACTGCATTGATTTCAGGCTGTGCCTGCAAAATATTTTCCATTACGGAAAGACCTTCTGCGCGATCAAAATTTGCAGTCTGTCTTGCAACAACTTCTAAGCCGCTGCCTTCAATTGCTTTATTGAAACCTTCGCCGCGATCTCTTGCTGCAGAAGCGCCCGGAATACCTTCCAGCTCAACAACCTTTCCGCTGCCACCCAGTTGTTCAATGATATACTTTCCAGCCATTTCACCACCTGCGACGTTGTCTGATGCAATGTGAACTGCAACCTCACCAGAATTTGCTGCTCGATCTAATGTAATAACCGGAATATTTGCCTCATTCGCTGCCGCAACGGCACTTCCAACGGCATCTGAGTCAGTCGGATTAATTAGAATCAGGTCAACCCCCTGTGTAATTAAATCCTCTACGTTGGACATTTCTGTTCCTGCATCATCCTGAGAATCCAAAACAACAAGAGT
>JAYFPL010000165.1:0-2113 GCA_034927775.1 Anaerovorax sp.
ATATATTTTTAATTCTAATAATAAAATTTTTATAAATATTAAATTGAAATTATAATTACTTTTAATATCTATTGAATGGATATTAAAATATCCAAAGTGGCAAAATAATTATTTTGATTTAACGAAGTATCCATATTTACCTCCTGTATAACAAGAGTCAGCTTTGCCTCTTTATTTTCAACAGAAAAAGTAGCTTCTTCATTAGATAATTCAGATTTTTCTACCACATAACTTCGATATCTCGAAAAAATTTCTTGCGTATTAAAACGTATGATTTCCTGATTTTCCTGAACGAGTACAAAATCATATTCTTCTCCTTCTTTTACTTTATTTAAAATATAAGTTTTCCCTGCTTTTTCTATTTGACAGATTTTTGTTTCCCTATTGTCATCAAAATTTACAAAGGTATGCACCAATACATCATAACCTTTTATATTAATCGCTGATTCTGAATTTCGAAAGACTTGAATAAAGCGATTTTGATTTTTGGGCTGTTCATATTCGTAAAAGCCAAATGTATTATAAAAATCTTCATAAACAGTAAAATCCTTCGGCAGCCATGTAATCTTATCCGAATACCCCATTCGATCTAAATACTCAACAGACAAAACAATCTTCTTTTTATCTTGCTCTGAAAGAAGTGCATTCGGTATTATAACATTGTCTTTGAGCATTGCATTTTTTATTAAAATACCTTTTAACCTATTTTCCTGACTAATACGGCTGACAGTAAATGCGTCTACCGGAGGTATGATTGAAACCAAAGAAAATGCAATAAGCATAATTGCAAGAATGCCGTTTTTTCTTACAGGCACAAGACTCATCACAACTCCGGCCAAAACAGCGTAAATACCAAATAAAATTGCAAAATAACGTGTATGTGTAATCCCCATTTCTCTTAATGTAAGAAGTGAGGATATAACTTGGAACACCATAATAGGGACAAGAACCTTTGGGAAAATTTCACGAAACCAAACTGCAAATTTATTCTCCAGTCTGCTTGCTAATAAATATACTAGAATTACAGTAATTGCATAGGACACCAACATCGGTTCCAAAAGATTATTTGTCCAAAATTCTTCTCTCACATTTAACACAATGTACAATAATAAAATAATCGTGAATACAGATACCAAAGGAATAATGATATAAGATATTAAAACTTCTAAAAATTTCGGATAGGAAGCTGCATTTTCAACCACCTCATTTTTTTCTGCTATAACATCAAACTCTTCTTTATGCTCCTTTTCTCCCGGATATACAGGTATAAGTGAAAGAAAAAAGATTGGAGCAAAAAATATAAAAATAATATTTGCTACATGTGGATATACCGTTTCATTTAAGGATACAATCAGCAAATCAATGGCTGCAATAATGAGTATACAACCACCAAAAAGAACGGCTGAGAATAGAAGAGAATGAAAAAAAGACTTAAATGCAGTCATAAAGCTTTCATTAAAACTAATCTTACTGCGAATCACCGGAACCCATAAATAAGCCGCAATCATTGCTAAGGCAGCAACAAATGTTCGTATCCCAATTTCCATACTAAGTTCCGGAGCAGATTTAATAATAAGGTAGTAACCTATAGTGAAAGCAACACTGCATCCCATTAAAAAAAAGCGTATGGTATTCTTATAAAAAAAACGTTCATATAATGCTTGTAAAGAAGCACTTAAAACCGCTCCGATCATACAACTCATGATTTCTTTTAAAAAATCTTTTTCCGTTTCTATGGAAATAGAAATCATTATCATCGCCGCGAAAAGAAAGACAGTCGTTAAAGGATAACGAACGATTGCAGTGGAAAGTTCTTTTAATCTTTCAACCAATAATTTTAATCTTTTCATTTATAGCGCTCCTTATCAGCCCATTTTTTATTATGTAGGAAATATCGTTTGCGATATTTTGTTATTTTATCTTTTTATAAAACAATTATGTAAAAAAGTAAAAAACTAATAACACATAAGCCAAAGGAGACCAACTATGAATAGTCAATAGAAAAATCTAAAAATTTTAAAGTAGTTTTGAACTAAAAAAGTGTACAGAAAATAAAGCATCAAAGAGGTGCTTTCTAAAAATTAAATATAGTTGATAGGTAAACTAGGTTAAA
>JAYFPL010000099.1:0-15429 GCA_034927775.1 Anaerovorax sp.
TTTTTAAATCTTTGGAGGATTATAATGATTTATAAGAATCAAGAAAATATACCGAATGAAAAATACATTACATATGATCAGATGAATATAATCAATACTTTTGAAAAATTATGGATAAGAATTGCCATATGGGTTAGAGCATATATAAGGGCCTATATTTATGATACACCAAACTTATCGCTTACTACTAGCATGTTAAATGATGATTTACCCTCTGAAGTTTATGACTTATTCAGTATATTTTTTGGTACTCAAATTGCAGAAACTATGAAAAAACTATTTTTTGATTTTTTTAAAGCGATAATAGAAGTAGTTGAGCCTATTAAATATGGTGATGAAGTATTGGCCAGTTCAAGAATAATTAAATGGTATCAAGTTGCGGATGAAATATCATCATTTCTTGCAAAGATTAATGTGTATTGGGATGAAAATCAATGGAAATATTTACTTTATCAATATATTAAATTTAAAATTGATGAAATCAATGCTGTAATACAAGGTGATCAAGAAACTGAAAAAAAACTACTTAAAGAGCTTGAAAGTATTAATTTTCTAATGTCAAATTATATGGCAAGAGGAATTATTTCTTTAGCTCAAAATCCAAATATATATAGAAAATTAAAGTAATCTCAAAAGGGGACTATTATCCGCCAAGTGAAAAAACAGAGGTGAAAGCTTCTGTTTTTTAGTACCATAAAAGTGATTCTATATAATTCAATCAGTAAAAATAAAAGTATATTTAATTCTGTTATCGATTCCTATTGCCATTTACTATAATGCAAACTTACTTATAGCGATAATTTAATAAACTGAAGACCAAGAATGTTTTTAAAGCTTGAGTGCCTTGAAAGGTTAACTTTCAAAGCGAATCAATCGATTGCCTCGATAAGTTAATTTTCCCTTATCACCCTTCTTCAAAATTTCATAATAACCGATTCCGCAATATAATGTAATCCTTCGAGTCTTATTTATTTGAAATGTTATGGTGTATACCGTTCGAGTTGTTTCATACCCTTGAGTAATATCGTAAGAGGTATTTATGGCAACATCTTTATACAGCACTTCAGCTGCAATCTCGCAATATTTTTTTGCAAATAAAACCCTTACGATCGCTGCAATAGAAATTGCAATGAGTACAAGCGTACAAAGTATGCAAATGCCATCAACAATTTTATCTAAAATATCCATGATATACCACCTCTTTGTCATATTATCATACTTAAATACCTTGCTCAATGCTGTTAGGGTTTTAACTTCAACTAAATAATTATAATTTTGATTATTTTATAAATAAGAAGGAAACCTAATATAAAGATAAGCATTTAAAACTAGAAGGAGCATGTTTATGAGCGTTATCAGTATAAACAATTTGACAAAGGATTATGGGAATGGAAAAGGAATATTTGATTTAAATCTGCAAATAAATAGTGGGGAGGTATTTGGTTATCTTGGCCCAAACGGCGCAGGAAAAACAACAACCATTCGACATCTTTTAGGTTTTTTAAATTCAGATAAAGGATTTTGTCAAATTGATAAATATAATTGCCGTCAGGATAGTGCAAAAATTCAAAAAACATTAGGTTATTTACCTGGTGAGATTGCATTTTTTGAAGATATGAATGGAATGGAGTATCTTAAATTTATTGCAAAATTACGAAGAATGACAGATTTTAGTAAGATGAATGAACTTATTTCTTACTTCGAACTGGACCCGAAGGGAAAAATAAAAAAGATGTCCAAGGGGATGAAACAAAAAATAGCGATTGTATCGGCTTTTATGCACAATCCCGAAACATTAATATTGGATGAACCAACCAGTGGCCTTGATCCATTAATGCAGAATAAATTTGTACAATTAATATTATCAGAGAAAAAGGAGGGCAAAACAATTTTAATGTCCTCCCATAGTTTTGAGGAAATCGAAAGAACGTGTGACAGAACTGGTATCATTAAAAATGGAAGATTAATAGTAGTTAAAGAAATGGGAGAAATAAAAAAAGCACAAAGAAAAATTTATAGTATTACATTTGATAATGAAACCGAGGCCAGTGCCTTTGCGAAAGAACCCCTAAATGTCGTTTTTCAAAACGATCGTCACGTCGATGTCGCAGTGAGCGGTGATTTAAAAACCCTGACAACGGCGTTAGATCGTCATCCGGTTATCGGAATTGATGTAGTATCTCAAACACTAGAAGAAATATTTATGGCATATTATGGGGGTGAAAACCATGTTTAATTTCGTACTATTTATGAAAGCTTTAAAATCTAATTATAAGTTAATCCTTATATTTATGGGAGTTTTAGCAATGTACATGAGTATTATTATTGGGATGTATGATCCGGAAGATTTAGATATTCTCAATCAATTGGCATCACTAAAATTATCCCCTGAATTACTTAATGCAATGGGATTTACATTGATGGATACGAGCCTAATCGGATTTATTTCTTCTTATTTTTATGGATTTTTAATGCTGGCATTTCCAATGATATGCTACATTATCCTTGGTAATAAAATAGTTGCATCATTGGTTGACAAAGGCTCCATGGCTTCTATCTTAGCAACTCCGAATACTCGAATAAGCGTGGCGCTAACACAAGGTGTATTTTTATTGACTACAATTACGGGTCTTATAGAATTTGTTTTTATATGGGGAATTTTCTATTGTTCTGCTAATTTGTCCGGGATGCTTGATATAAAAGCGTTCATATTGTTAAATATCGGTGTTTTGCTTCTTCATTATGCAATCAGTGGAATTTGCTTTTTTTCTTCCTGTCTTTTTAATGAAAGCAGAAATTCACTGATGCTCGGTGCAGGAGTGCCAATCGCATTTTTGTTACTGCAAATGCTTTCTAATGCAAATAAGGAAATAGAAGTTTTTAGGTTACTCACCATCTTTTCGCTGTTTCAACCAACAAAACTGATTGCTGGAGAAAATATTCTGCCGCAAATAATAAGTTTGGTTTCAATTACGATTGTTTTATATTTAGGTGGGGTTATAGCGTTTAACAAAAAAGATTTACCACTTTAGTAGTTATGCTATATTCTTGACGTGAAACTAGAATAATGCTAATATGTTGATATACTTAAACATATAATCGCGTTAAGGAGGCTGGTATGAAGCGGAGACATCTAGATACTTATGTAGTTTTGTCATTAATAATACTCTTTACGGCGCTTGCATCGTTTTTAATACCATCAGGGTCCTATCAGCGATATGTGGATACAACAACTGGAATGGAATACGTTTTACCGGACAGCTTTGCTTTTACAGAAAAAACAAATTTGTCATTGCTTGATTTTATGAAAGTCATTCCGGATGGAATGATGCAGGCAAGTGAAATTATTATTTTTGTTTTGATTGCGGGCGGCAGTTTAGGGATTATTAATGCTACGGGAACCATTAATGGCTTTATAAGTACTGTTTCTTCAAAATTTAAAAAGCATGGAAGCTTTACAATTCTATTGCTCATGGTATGTTTTTCCTTGTCGGGAGCCGTCTTTGGAACTGCAGAGGAAGCATTGCCTTTATATCCAATCGTAATGGTATTAGCCTTATCTTTAGGGTATGATAAAATAACAGGAGTATCCATTGTACTTTTAGGTACCGGAGTTGGGTTTGTAGCAGGATTTCTGAATCCTTTTACTGTAGGAATTGCACAGCAGGTCTCTGGATTGCCTCTTTTTTCAGGTATAACCTATCGTCTAATTGTATACATCATTTTTTTGGCTGTTACTATTTTATATGTTTTAAATTATTCAAGGAAAAATCGTTTTAAAACCAGTCTAAATGACGAAGTTATGGCAGATTCTTATCTGGCAGAGTATGATTTTAGTACAGTATTTGAATTATCAAAACGTCAGACTGGAGTGGTAATTGCTCTTTGCTTCTTTACAATTATCTTAATGTGTGGAATCTTATGGTGGGATTTTTATATTTTAGAAATTGCGTCTTGCTTTTTCTTTATGGGTATATTCTCCGGGATAATTGGAGGACTGAATTCAGGTAAGATTGTTTCGGAGTTTATGAAAGGCGCTTCCAGCTTATTATATGGAGCACTGATCATTGGTATGGCAAAATCGATTTTCGTTGTAATGCAATATGCTGGGATATTAGATACTGTCATTTATTATTTAGTGCAACTCATTGAGAATTTTTCAAAATCAGTTAATGTGATTTCTATGTTTTTGGTACAAAGCATCATTAATTTATTTATTACCTCAGGAAGCGGTCAGGCAGCCGTAACTATGCCTATAATGAAAAATATTGCAGATTTAACCGGAATACCTAGACAGTCGGCGATATTAGCATTTCAATTTGGTGATGGGTTTTCCAATGTGATAAGTCCGACATCGGGTTATTTTATGGCGGCATTGGGTATCGCAGGCGTTAATTGGCGTGAGTGGGTGAAATTTATGTTTCCATTGTTTGCCATGTGGTGTATGATAGGATGTGTAATGCTAGTGATATCAGTATATATATATTAAATCAATAGTGTGGTTGAGGGAATAAAGAATGTCAGGTATGAACAGTGATTATTTTGATTCTGAGATTTTCAAAGTTTTAGGGGAAGATGCCAGAATTGACATTTTGAATATACTTGGGAAGCAAGAGTTGAATGTAAGTGAAATTGCAGATAAAATGAGAATTTCACGTCCTACTGTTTCTCATCATATGCAGGTTTTAAAGCGTGCGGGGATTGTTTCTTCAAGACGAGAGGGAAAAGAAATCTATTATAGTGTAAATATGACTGCATTTACTTCATTGGCCAGAGCCTTACTCGGTTTTGTAAATACAGGGAGATTTTAATTTTTTTGTTAAACATGTTGATGTGTGTAAACATATAAACATATAATTTGGAAAGGAGGAAAACTATTTAAAAAGATTCGTCTTAAGTTAATTCATAGTAAAAGGAGGGTGTAAATGAATCTGTTTTCTTATGTAACAAAAGAGGAAATTCTAAAAATTTTAATGGACCTTATTTCAATTGAGAGTCATCGTGAGTATGAGGGAAAAGAAGAAGAGGTTGCTAAATATATCCATGAGAAGCTGCAAAAAGAAGGAATTGCTTCTAGTCTGGATTATGTCGAGCCAAAACAACCGAATGTTTATGGATTTTTAGGTGAAACAAAGGATTCGGTAGAGCTTATGTTTAATGGACACATTGATACCATCCCCGGATTTCAAATGGATTATGAGCCATTTCAGCCATTCATTAAAGAAGGAAAGATTTATGGCAGGGGAACTGCAGATATGAAAGGTGGAATCACAGCATATCTCGCTGCACTGATTGCAGCAAAACGTGCTGGTTTTCAACCGAATAAGTCTGTCATGTTTGCCGGAGTAACCGGAGAAGAGGAAAGATCGAATGGTACGGAGCATCTGATAAAGACGGGGAAGCGAGCAAAGTACGTTGTGATTGCTGAACCGACATCGTTACATCCATGTATTGCACATAAGGGAATGGAATGGCTGGAAGTAAAATTCATTGGACGTTCCACACATGGAAGCCGTCCACATGACGGAATTAATGCAGTGTATGCAGGTGCTCAATTTTGCAGTCGGGTTGAACGTAAGCTTCAGAATGAAATCGAGATGCGTTCCTATCCGATGCTGGGTGCAGGAACAATTAATGTCGGAAGCATAGTAGGGGGAAATGATCCAAATATCGTTCCGGATGAGTGTATCATTTCAATGGACCGCAGATGGCTTCCTTCTGAAACCTTGGAGATGGTACATGATGAAATAGAAAAATTAGCGAAGCAAATTGCAGAAGAGTATCAGTGTAAATATCAATTTCGTGCTATGCGTGAGCTAACGGCGTCTATGATTAATGCACCTTATGCACTAAAAAAAGAGGATGAATGGACACATCTCGTATGTGATGCGACAGAGGATGTTCTGAATTATAAAAAAGAAGTTGAAGCTTTTCCCGCATGGAGTGATGCAGGAATTCTTGGAGTTCATACAGATGCAAAATGTATTATTTTAGGGCCTGGTAATATCACACAAGCACATGCAAACGATGAATTTTGTGATTTAGAGGAAGTATATCAAGCTGCTGAAATTTATTTAAAGCTAATAGAAAAAATTTGTGGGTAATTTGAAAGGAGTGAACATTTATGACATCTAAAAATGCAGAAAAAAGAAAATGGCATATACCACATACTTATGTATTAATCTTCGCAATCATTGTTTTGGTAACGGTATTGACTTATATTGTGCCGGCAGGAGAGTTTGATCGAGCACAGGATGAACAAACGGGCCGAATTTTTGTTGTTGCTGATAGCTTTCATCAAGTAGAAAGTGCTCCTGTTTCTCCGTTTGATATGTTTCGATCTATACATATTGCAATGGACGAAGTAGGGTACATAATTTTCTTTGTTTTGATTATAGGAGGATCTTTTGGAATCATTCAAGCGACAGGCGCGATTGATGCCGGTATCGGGAGCATGGTTAAAAAGACAAAAGGGAAAGAAAAATTAGTCATTCCGATTTTGATGTTCGTATTTTCCATCGCAGGAGCAATTCTAGGTTCTGCAGAAGAAATGCTTCCGTTTTATCCTATTATTATATCTTTAGCCATTGCATTGGGGTTTGACTCCATCACAGGAACTGCTATTGTTTTGCTGGGAGCCGGTGCTGGATTTGCAGGAGCCTTTTTAAATCCGTTTACAATTGGTATTGCACAGGGTATTGCAGGGCTGCCGTTGTTTTCCGGTATGCGATATCGTTTATTATGCTATTTCATAATTTTAAGTGTTACTATCTTTTATGTATATCGTTATGCAAGCAAGATTCAAAAAAATCCGGAGTTGAGTTTGGTTTATCAAGAGGATAAAGAGAAGACAGATATACTTGTAGATGAAGTCAATACATTGAATGGCCGTCAGAAAATGGTACTTCTGGTTTTCGCTTTGGGGCTTATTATTCTTTCCTTCGGAGTAATTAAACTTGGATTTTACGTTACCGAGCTTACCGCAGTCTTTTTAATTATCGGTTTATTAGGAGGAATCATCGGAGGATTATCTGTTAATCAAGTCGCTGAAAAATTTGTAGATGGTGCAAAAGAATTGGTATATGGGGCTTTAATCATAGGTTTGGCAACAACAGTTATGGTAATCATGAGAGAAGGAAAAATCATGGATACATTGATTTATTATCTTGCTAATTTAGTCAAAGCATTACCACCATCTTTAAGTGCGGTTGGAATGTTTTTCGTTCAAAGTATCATCAATGTTTTCGTTCCTTCTGGAAGCGGGCAAGCCGCAGTTTCCATGCCAATTATGGCACCAATGGCAGATGTTGTTGGAATCACAAGACAGACATCTGTATTGGCTTTCCAATTTGGAGACGGATTCTCCAATGTAATTTCACCAACTTCCGGATACTTCATGGCAGCATTGGCAATTGGTGGAATTAAATGGGATAAATGGGCCAAATGGATGTGGCCATTGTTTTTAACCTGGTGTGTCATCGGATCGATATTGGTATTTGCATCCGTATTAATAAATTATGGACCTTTTTAAGGAAAAAACAACCGTTAGCAGAAGGGTAAATACAGCTTGATTGAAATTAATGAGGTTATTTTAGGGTTATTTATTAAATAAAATGGCTTTGGGCACAAAATTCTGTGACCAAAGCCATTTTTGTTATGCTTATTAATCCAAATGTTTAAATCCTTTTCCGACAACATCGCCTGCTTCACAGCCTACTAAAAAAGCATTCTTATCTACTTCACGAGCAATATCGCGAACTTTATAGAATTGTGGTTTGCTGACTACGCAAAATATAATATTTTTTTGACCATGGCCATATCCACCTTCTCCTTTTATTACGGTTACTCCTCGGTGAAGCTCATTCAGAATTCGTTCTTGAATTTCTTTGCTGTGATCGGAGATAATAAATAAAAGACGATTAATATTAAGCCCATAAACCATATTATCCATTACTAGACCGGATATATAGATACAAATTGCAGCAAAAATTGAAACATCAATGTTACCGAATGCAAAAATAGATGCAATCACAACGATTAAATTTGTACCGGTCAGGAGCTTTCCCATAGAAAAATGAGGAAATCGTTTTTGTACAAGTGCGCTGATAATGGCAGTGCCGCCTGTTGTTGAGTGACTCATATAAACAAGTGCGTTACCAGCTCCCATAAGAATACCACCAAAAATAGACGCTAAAAGAGGAGCAATGGGAGAGGTTGATGGATAAGGTGGCATCCAGATAACCAGCACGTCGATACAAAAACTAAAAATAAAAGTAGAGACTGCTGTTCTTATAGTAAATCCCCTGGATACATAAAACCATGATAAAATTAAAAGAGGAACATTGATTGAGAAAATCATCGTTCCAATAGGAATATGAAAAAGGTGATTAATAATCGTAGCAATTCCGGTTACTCCACCTGGTGCAATTTGAAATGGTTTGGTAAAAATCTGTACTCCCATGGCATAGGAGTAGGAGCCAAGTAGATTAATGAGAAAAAAATTAAAATATTCTTTTGGCGTTTGAAGCTTCGAACGCATTTTGTTCACCTCGTAAATTGTTTTTTTGTATGATAATAGTATACATTTTTTTATAAATTTTTACAAATTCTTTTTTAATATATTAGAAAATTATATTATATTAAATAGGTATATTAAGTGCGGGAAAAAGGAGGATAAATTCATTTGGATATAGCAAAAAAAGTTCTTCAAAAAATATTGGATGCCGGATATGAGGCATATTTGGTCGGCGGTTGTGTACGTGATTATTTATTAAAAAAGATTCCAAAGGATTTTGACATTACAACAAATGCTTTGCCGGAGGATATTGAAAAAGTATTTTCTGGTTATCGGATTATTCGGACAGGTATAAAGCATGGTACGATGACAGTTATCTTTGAAAATGAAGCATTTGAAATTACGACTTATCGTAAAGATGGTGTTTACAGTGATCATCGCAGACCCGATATGGTTTCCTTTAGCACATCTCTTAAAGATGATTTAGCTCGACGGGATTTTACCATCAATGCGATGGCATACAATGAAATAGAAGGATTGGTTGATTTTTACGGAGGACAAAAGGACTTAAAAGAAGGAATATTACGGTGTGTTGGAACACCTACTTTACGTTTTGAAGAGGATGCTTTGCGTATGCTCCGCCTTCTGCGTTTTTCATCCGAACTTGGTTTTAAAGTAGAAGAACGGACTGCAGAAGGACTATTCGAACAAAAATCTCTCTTAGAGAAAGTATCAAAAGAACGAATCAGTGAAGAATGTACAAAGCTTCTGTGCGGTAATTATGCCGGAAAAGTAGTTGTACGCTGGATTGATGTTTTAGGAGTTGTTTTACCAGAGATTCTGCCTATGAAGGGATTCAAACAAAGAAATCCTCATCATAAATATGATGTTCTCTGTCATACGGCGGTTGTGATTGATTCAATTCCTGCAATCTCTCATTTACGTTGGGCAGCGTTGCTTCATGATATTGGAAAGCCATGGTGTTATACGGTTGACAAACGTGGAATTGGACATTTTTACGGGCACGCAAATGAAAGTGAAATCATGGCAGAAATGATTTTAAAAGGGCTGAAGATGGATCGTGATACGATAAAAAAAGTAACCACCTTAATACGATATCATGATGTTCGTATGGAGTCGCAGCCTGCTGTTGTTAAAGAATGGCTGTGTAAATTAGGAAAAGAAAGCTTTCAGGATTTATTATTATTAAAAAAAGCAGATTTGGCAGGTCAGAATCCATTGAATGGGAAGAAAGATCGTAAATTAGCAGAATTATATAATGTAACAAGCAATATATTAGAGAGTGGTCAATGTTATCAGTTAAAAGATTTAAAAATAAATGGAAATGATTTAATTGAATATGGGGTTAAAGACGGAGAACAAGTGGGCCGTATATTACGACATGCATTAAATAATGTCATGAAAGATCAAGTAATCAATGAAAAAGAAGAACTGTTACAATTTCTAAAAGAAGGAAGGCTCATATAAAGAAAGATATTTATACTATTAAAAAAAATCTATATTTTTAAAAATAGGATTGACAGGAAAAATAGGAGAGTTATAATTATCATATGAACAACTATTCATATGATAATATGAATAGTTGTAAGATTGAATAAGAAGGGGGACTGTATATTGGAAAAGGAAAAAATTAAAATTGAATGTTGTGATTCTTTTCATGTACATGAAGAAGTTGTGAATACCGTAACCGAAATGATGCCGGAAGAAGAGGTTCTATATGATTTGGCAGAGTTGTATAAAGTTTTTGGGGATAGCACGCGGATAAAAATCCTATATGTATTATTTGAAGCCGATTTATGTGTTTGTGATATCGCTCAGTTATTAAACATGGGGCAATCCGCAATATCCCATCAACTTCGTGTTTTGAAACAAGCACGCCTTGTTAAGTTTCGAAGAGAAGGAAAATCTGTTATTTATTCATTAGCAGATGATCACGTTAGAACAATTATTGATCAGGGAATGGAACATATTTCAGAATAAGAAAGGAAGAAAAAGATGAAGAAAACATTCAAAATGAAAGATTTGGATTGTGCAAATTGCGCTGCAAAGATGGAAAACGCGATTAAAAAAATTGATGGTGTTCAGAATGCTCAAATAAGCTTTATGACACAAAAAATTACTTTGGAAGCCCCAGAAGAATTGTTTGAAAAGATATTGCAAGATGCAATAAAAATTTGTAAAAAGATTGAGCCGGATTGTGTAATTATAACACAGTAACAAACTTAAGGAAGGAATTCGACATTTTAAAGTTGACTTAGGGCAGGTGTTTGAATATGTCAAAGAAACAAAAAAGAGTTTTAATAAGAATTTTAATAAGTAGTGTTTTATTTGCTGCAGGTGAGGTACTTATAATAACAGGAGCTAATCCATTCAACGAAGCTGGCTTGTTTGCCTTCTTTTTGATTCCTTATTTGGTTGTGGGCGGTGACGTTCTTCTTGATGCCATAAAAAATATAATTAGGGGTCAAATTTTTGATGAAAATTTTTTAATGGCTCTTGCGACTATAGGTGCGTTTGTAATTGGAGAATATCCCGAAGGGGTTGCAGTTATGCTGTTCTACCAAATTGGAGAGCTTTTTCAAAGCTATGCAGTCAATGCATCCAGAAAGTCCATTGCAGGTCTCATGGACATTCGACCAGATTATGCGAATATAGAAGTTGATGGCGTTTTAAAGCAAGTTGATCCTGAGGAGGTTTCTGTTGGTGACATTATTATTGTAAAACCTGGAGAGAGAATCCCTCTTGATGGTGTTGTAAAAGAAGGAAATTCTTCTGTTGATACTTCTGCGTTGACAGGGGAATCGCTGCCACGTGATCTCAGTGAAGGGAACGAAGCATTGAGTGGCTGTATTAATTTAAATGGAGTGCTGTCAATTCAGGTTACGAAAGAATTTGGCGAATCCACCGTGTCTAAAATATTAGACTTAGTAGAAAATGCAAGTAGTAAAAAAGCAAAAGCAGAGAACTTTATTACGAAATTTGCACGTTACTATACGCCGGTTGTCGTTATAGGCGCTGCGCTTTTAGCGATTATTCCTCCTTTATTGATTGATGGTGCGTTATTTTCTGAATGGATTCAGCGTGCTTTAATTTTTCTAGTGGTATCTTGTCCATGTGCATTGGTCATTTCCATTCCTTTGGGGTTCTTTGGTGGGATTGGAGGAGCATCCAATTGTGGTGTATTGATTAAAGGCAGTAATTACTTAGAAGTATTGGCAAAAACAGGGATGGTTGTATTTGATAAGACCGGAACTTTAACAAAGGGTAATTTTAAAGTAACAGAAATTTACCCGGCAAAAGGAGTAGCGATACATAAAGATGAGATATTGAAGTTAGCAGCAACCGCTGAAAGTTATTCGGATCATCCGATTTCAACCTCTTTAAAAGAAGCTTACGGGCTTAAGATTGATCGTAAGCAATTAGAAAGTGTCGAAGAGATTTCCGGACACGGTGTGAAAGCTATTGTCGATGGGAAAAGGGTTTACGTTGGAAATGCAAAGCTTATGGAACAATGTTCGATAGACTTTGAAAGAAAAATGACTCCTGGAACTCTTGTATATGTTGCAGTAGAGAATTCTTATGCTGGATGTATTGTTATTGCCGATGAGATAAAAGAAGACTCTGCAGACGCTATCGTAAATTTAAAGAATGCTGGTGTTAAGCGTACGATTATGTTAACTGGTGATTCTAAGGCAGTCGGAAAAATGGTTGCTGAGGAATTGGGTTTGGATGAGGTCTATGCAGAGCTGCTGCCGACAGACAAGGTAAACCAAATGGAAGAATTAATAAAGCAGAAGAGACTTTATGGCAATCTTGCTTTTGTTGGGGATGGAATCAATGATGCGCCGGTTTTGGCCGAAGCAGATGTTGGGATTGCTATGGGGGGATTAGGATCCGATGCGGCGATTGAAGCTGCAGATATTGTTATTATGGATGATCGGCCTTCCAAAATTGTGACTGCAATTGAAATTTCAAGAAAAACACTTAAGATTGTAAAACAAAATATTATTTTAGCTTTAGGCATAAAAGGAATTGTTTTATTATTAGGTGCGTTTGGTATGGCTACAATGTGGGAAGCCGTATTTGCTGACGTAGGGGTGTCGGTAATTGCTATATTAAATGCGATGAGAGCTTTGGATGTTTCAAGATACCAGGGCTGATTCAGCAGGAAAAGGAGAATCTATATGCAACAGGAAACACAATCAAATCAAGATATTATTACAAAAGAGATCCCTTGGATTGTTTTTAAAGCAGGGCATGGAGTTTTTGCCATATTAAGTGAGATCGTAAGTTCTATTTCGATTTTGTCGAAGGAGATAACCGGCATGCCGGAAGCACCATCGTATGTAAGAGGACTCGTAAACTTGAGAGATGGCTGTATTCCCGTGGTTGATTTACGAAGTGTGTTAAATATGCAAACGCTTGAAGAAGAAATCCGTTTATTTGAGAATATGCTTGAAGAGCGAAAGCAGGATCATCAAAAATGGGCATCGGAATTGGTTCGCAGCATCAATCAAAAGGAATCCTTTACGTTAACCTCTGATCCACATCAATGTGCATTCGGAAAATGGTATGATAGTTATAAAACCGAAAATCCAATGGTACAATTTCATTTAAAGAAAATTGATGAACCTCATAAGAAACTTCATCATATGGCCGTTCGTTTACAAGATACGTTAGATATACCGAATGAAGAGGAACGTATGAAAGCATTGGATGATATCCAAAAGCAATTGCAAGATGAAATATTGCCAATGATGTTACGTCTATTGGATGAAACAAAGCAGGTAATGGGTGAGAGTGTACGAGAGATGATGCTCGTCTTGGATGATGGGCAGAAACAAGGTGGCATTGCAGTGGATGAAGTACTTCGTGTTGAGCATTTAGAACCAATGACGGATACAATTAAAATTGATGAATATCACCAAATGAACTTTGTTACTGGTGTATCGAAATCAAAAGATCAAATAATCTTATTGATTGATGAAAAGAAACTGATTGAGTTAATCTAGAAAAGATAAAAATTTTTCTTTTCTTTTTGAAACAAGCAGTATATAATAGCACATAGAAAATTAAATATTGGATAAATTAATCTTCAGGGCAGGGTGCAATTCCCTACCGGTGGTATAGCCCACGAGCCGTAAGGCAGATTCGGTTAGATTCCGAAGCCGACAGTTACAGTCTGGATGGAAGAAGATAAGGGACGGTTGTAATGTTTTTGCAATTGTTTTTTGTATGATTTGCTCTGAGATGTCATTCATTTCAGAGCTTTTTTTATATTAATTTTATTATATAAATAAGCAACAACCGTAAAATTTCAACCATAGAATGATTTCGCTTACTTAAATAGAATGCATGCAAAAAGCGAAATAATATGCTCGGATTTTTTATTCAAAGTACATTGAGTAAGGGAGTGGTACTGTGAATGAACTGGATTATATGAGAAGAGCCATTGAATTGGCAAGAAAAGGAATGGGATATGTAAATCCTAATCCTTTGGTTGGTGCAGTCGTTGTGAAAAACGGTGCTATCATTGGAGAAGGATGGCATGAATGCTTTGGAGGACTTCATGCAGAGCGAAATGCACTTTCTAACTGTAAAGAAGACCCCAGGGGTGCAGACCTTTATGTAACGCTTGAGCCATGCTGTCATTATGGGAAGACACCGCCTTGTACAGAAGCTATTTTACAAGCCGGAATACGTCGTGTCATTATAGGTTCGAGAGATCCTAATGTATTAGTGGCAGGAAAAGGTGCCAAAATATTAAGAGAAAATGGAGTTATCGTTGAAGAAGATTTTCTTCGAGAAGAATGTGATGCTTTGAATTTTATTTTCTTTCGATACATTACTACCGGTCTTCCATATGTTGCTATAAAGTATGCAATGACGTTAGACGGTAAAATTGCAACAAAAACAGGAGAATCCAAATGGATTACAGGGGAAATTGCACGAGCTCATGTACAGAGGCTGCGTCATCAATACTGTGCGATTATGGTTGGGATACAGACAGTGTTGGAAGACGATCCGCTTCTGACTTGTCGAATGGAGCGTGGCAGAAATCCAATCCGTATTGTGTGTGATTCGTATTTGCGATTGCCTTTGGGTTGCCAATTAGTTAATACCATTGATAAGGCTCCTGTTGTTGTAGCTCATTGCTGCGAAGATGAAGATCGGCAAAAGGAGCTGAAAGATAAGGGCGTTCACCTCATCAAGACACCTTGTAATCAAGGAAAGGTGGATTTGCATTTTTTATTTAAACGGTTGGCAGAAGAAAACATAGACAGCATTTTGATAGAGGGGGGTGCAACCTTAAATGGCAGTGTGCTTGATGAGCACCTTGCTCAAAAAGTTTTGGTTTACATTGCACCAAAGATTTTCGGTAGTAGACAAGCAAAAACTCCGGTTGCAGGAAACGGTGTTGTAGCCCCGTCCGAAAGTTCCAAATTAGTATGTGTAAAAAACGAATGGATCGAACAAGATTTATTTTTAGAATATGAGGTGGAGGAAAACTAGATGTTTACCGGAATTGTTGAAGAAATAGGAACCATTTTTGGAGTAAAGTCCGGTGCAAATTCTGCACAGATGACAATACAAGGGAAAAAAGTTTTAGAGCGAACACAAATTGGTGACAGCATTTCCGTGAATGGAGTTTGTCTTACGGTAGTTGCAATGAAGGGAAATAACTTTGTTGTAGATATAATGGCAGAAACATTTCGAAGAAGCAATTTAGGGGAACTTAAGATTAACAGTAAAGTAAACCTTGAACGTGCGATGGCAGCGGATGGAAGATTTGGAGGACATATCGTCTCCGGTCATATTGATGGGACCGGTACGATCGCACATAAGGAACGTGAGGAAAATGCAGTATGGTTAACGATAAAAACAACGCCGAA
>JAYFPL010000031.1:0-24202 GCA_034927775.1 Anaerovorax sp.
TTTTCTAAATTCTGCATTGCCCATTCTGCGATTTTTTTACGATCAGTTTTAGAAGCTCCTTTTAATCGAAAAATCATAACATCCGGATAATATTTCCACTTGTTGATGTTTTGAATGCATGAATTTTCCCCTAAAACTACCGATTCTATCGTTTTTCCTTTTTTAGCATCCACAACCAAAGCAGCATGCCCATTTCTCCACCCATATACCCGAGAGCATTTGGTGACTAATATATCACCGTCTTCTAGATCAACAAATTTGATTCCCTCTATACGATTTCCGTCTTTGTCAATTAATGTTTCTTCACAAGAGATAAAGGTATTCGCTTTGTGTGTAAAATCAATTTCTTGAAAAAAGCTTTCTTGTATAGTTTCAATTTTAAGCATCCATGCCATATATTGTGCATAATCTGTGTTTTCTATCTTTGGTTTTGTTTCTCTGAGCTGATCGACCGCTACCTTCCCTAAACCAGTCTGAAATAAAATTTTTTTATAATCTGTTTCGTTGATTTTTTCTTTCAAAAAAATTTGAATGATCTCTTCTTTTGGGTAATCTGGTGTAATGTGTGCCGAAGATTCTACTGCTTTTCCTGACAACATTGCCCCAAAATACAAAAAGAACAAAAAGAAAAAGAAAAAACTTATTTTTTTATGATACAAGAAAAATTCTTTGATATATTTCAAGATTTTTCCTCCTATAATTAACTTTATTTCTTCGTATTTTTTCCTTTTTTTTAGATTTTAGCCAAGAAACAAAGAAAAGGTTTTTTACAAGGAGTAAATATTCTTTATAGGCAAAGAGATTTCTGATCACTACACTTTTTTATCTACTCGAAAATATTGTAATATTTTCCTTAGTAGATAAAAAACCTTTGGCAATAAAATGATGTATTATTTATGATACTTACATTTTCTGCCAAAGGCCTAGATTGTCTTATTTTATTCTTTCATTTACTTACTTTTATTCTTCATAATTTGTACCTACATATGCGCTTGTAAAGGCTTTCAACATTCCACCATACCCAAGCTCAAACTTGATACAATCTCCTACTTTATATGCAGTATCCGAATTTGTTACATCTAATATCAAATGGTCAGAACTACCACCTAGAATATCAATTTTTTCATCCAGTGGTGTCATACTGTCAATATCAATGTCTTGCTTTCCAACTGCTAAAATCGCACGTTTAATGATACCACGATCCTCATAAACTGGTTTTTGACCAAATGCGTCCACACCGATTTCACCAATTGGAATGGATTGTTTACTCTTTAACTCAATGATTTCCGCTTCTAAAATTAAAGCATCAGAGCAAGTTTCTTCAATTTTTGCACCGTATGCAGTATCATTTCCTAAAATAAATGATTCACCTAAACGAAGGTTATTAACGCCCTCTGGTAATTCCCCTTTTCCTATTAAGTAAATAGAACTGGAGTTTCCTCCGGATATCATTGATAAAGAAATGTTAAATCTATCTTCAATTTTTCTTGCAATGTCTACTAAGATGGATAAATTATCTTTTTTCGGAATCACTGCACCATAACAAGTCAGATTAACTCCAATACCATATAATTCAATGTAATCCATCTTTAAAATTTCAGATACAGTATCCATAATTAAGTCTTCGTCTTTAAAGAAAATTCCTTCCCTAAGATCACCTAAGTCAATCATTAATAATACTTTATGTTTTTTGTTTTGTTTTTTTGCAGCTTCATTTAAAAGAGCGATTGTAGGAAGTTCTGAATTAAAGCTTAAATCAACATAATTTACAACTTCATCTGCTTCGCTTCCCATCGGCAATCTTAAAAGTACAGTCTCTTTTCCGTTTTTTCTGGCAAACTCTGCATAAGTTTTAATGTTCTGCACGCGAGAATCTGCCAAAAAATCTACTCCCGGATGCTGTACAATCAGCTCTACAATTCTCTTATCAGCACAAAAGCCTTTTGTTACAATCATCATAGAACAGTTGCCACCATGTGTAATTTTGCTTACCGCATCAAGATTTTGTTTAATTTTTGTTAAATGAACCGTTAATCTTGGATACATCGCTTCTCCTCCTTGAATCCTTTCTTTCATATGTTGCGTAATGCGCAACATCAGTAAATAGAAATCTTTGATTTAATCATTTACACTTTTTTTTACATATTCTCCATTAATGCATTCGTAACCTTCTTCACGCAAATGTTCTTCCAACTCTTTTTTCTTCTTATTTTCAATGGCTTCCAGTCGTTCTAGCTCCTGCAAATAAGCTGCTTTAGCAGAACGAATCGGACCATCATCTTTTTTCGCTGGGAATTTAAAATCTAAGCTCTTTTCTAAAAGCTTAATGGTTCCTTCTCTATATTTCTTGGATAGCACACCCAAAGAAGCCATAATATAATCATTGTCGACTAAAATGCGAGCACTTTCACTTGGGAATAACAGTAATCCAGTTTCGTTATGCTTTGCTATGTCCTCCATAATCTCTACTCTATTAGGAAGTCTCGTCAATGCACCGCCTGTTCCAATGATATATTTTACCTGTGTTAAATCCTTACCTTCTGCTACCGTACTTCTGCCGGACGGACCATATATGTATCGAATTTGTCCTGCATGACGTTCTACCGAACGAATTACAGCTTCTTTTGTCAAACGTTCAACAAAGACACGTTCGTCATCATTTTTTGGAATTGCTTTGTAACTTTCCATCACTGCCTGCAGATCAATATTTGGTAAATCTTCTGTAAGCTTTTCTTCACCAATCAATTCCACAATATTTTTCATATTTACATAAACGCCGAGATCACCTTCCACTGTACGCTTCGCTTTTGGTTCCGGACTGATCATAATTCTGGCGATTTGATCGGATTCTTCACACACTGAATGTACATCCGTTGTCGCTCCACCAACATCTAAAACTACAACGTTTCCTATACATTCATTTAACAGCTTGGTTGCTTCCATAACGGCACCCGGTGTCGGAATAATCGGCCCATTCACCATATCCCGAACATGTTCCATCCCCGGCGCATGAATAATGTGATCTTCAAATGCGTCTTGAATGACTTTTCTTGCCGGCTCTACATTTAGGTCATCAATTTTAGGGTAAACGTTATCTACAATATATAATTTTGAACCGCTCTCCTCATCGAAGATCAGTTTGATTTCTTCTTGATTTTCTACATTTCCTGCATAAATAATCGGTGTGCTCAATCCCATACTTCGAATCATTTCTGCGTTATACACCGCAGTATCCCGCTCCCCATAGTCTACACCACCGGCTATGAGAATTAAATTCGGTTTTATTTCTTTAATTTTTTGCAAATCTGTACGTCGCAGCCTTCCTGCTGTTACGTAATGAATGATGGCTCCAGCACCAAGTGCCGCTTCCTTTGCTGCTTTTGCAGTCATATCATAAACAAGGCCATGCACGGTCATTTTCAATCCGCCTGCTGCCGAAGAAGTCGCAAGCATTTCATCGTATTCTAAGGAATCAATGCCCATATTTTTGCACAAATCATCAATTGCGCCTTGAAGTCCAATTCTTACGTCGCCGTCCATTACCGATGTGGGGGCCTGCCCTTGAGCCCAAAAAATAGGGTCCTCTGTATTTATATCTTTAAATGCATTTACTACCGTTGTGGTTGAGCCGATTTCAGCTACTAATACGTCGACTTTCATATAATAACTCCTTATTTTTAACAATGGAGTCTGCACTCTTGCACAGACTCCATCTAAATTCTTTCTGCTTATTACTACTGATCTCTTCTTCTGATTCTTTCTTCTACTAAGAAGGAAGCTACGTCTATACCATGTGAGTTTCTTCCGAAACCAGCATCAATACCAGTCTTCAAAGCTTCTTCAGGAATTACCTGCGTACCGCCTGCAACAATCATTACTTTATCTCTGATTCCTTTTTCAATTGCAAGTTCATTGATTCTCTTCATGTTCTTGTAATGAATGTTATCATGAGAAATAATTGTGGATGCAAGGATAGCTTCCGCATTTAATTCTACTGCTGCGTCAACTAGCTTTTCAACCGGAACAGAAGTGCCGAGGTATACACACTCAATACCAAATCTTTCAATACCGCCATGCTTGATATTGATGATTTCAAGAAGACCTACAGAGTGTTCATCTTCACCAACGGTACCGCAAACAACCTTTAATGGATGTTCCTTTACATCTTTTCTGATTTCTTCATCAGTTAGATATACTGGTTCAGGTGGAACTACAAGCGTTGAAAGATCTACGTCAAATTTGAGTTTACCTTTCATTTCAATTCTTGTACCTTCTGCTTCTTGAAGTACTTCTCTTGAAATTACTTCCGGATCCTCCAAACCTAATTTGTTACCGATTTCTACTGCAACTACTTCTGCAGTTCTCTTGTTTGCAGGAATGCACATTGTAAACATTACTGTACCATCTGCCAACCATTCCATTTCAGGCTTGATGAAGTTTGAATTTCTATATTTAGCATTTTCAGCCATTCTTGTGTTTACATTATCATCATCCAACTCATCAATATAAACGATCTTGCTTCTGTCTTCAAACGTACATCCGCCAATCAATGCTGCTGGATCTTTAGGATCTCCACCGTATTGTTCCACATTATTATATCCATAATGAGCAGTTACAGGAGCCATGTAGTCTTCGTCTCTTTCATAAACGAATCCGTATCCGATACCGCCTTCAATCTTTCTTGCGATACCGTCGCCGTTTCTTTCAGGATACATTGCGGAGTCAACGAAGAATCCTTCTTGTACTGCCTCAAAGTAGCCGCCTGCTTCAACAATTTCTTCCATGAACAAGCAAGCTCTTTCTCTGATTTCTCTTGATTTTTCGATTAATGGACCGTCTTTCTTTAATTCAACCATTTCCATTAAGCCGTCAAGACCAATTAATGTTTGTTTCGCTGTATCACAAGCTTCAATGTTATAGATATGCCAAGGAACATTTCTACCTTCATCAGGAGTAATGGTTGACTGGATATCTGCTCTTGTAAGCTTTGAAATAAACATATTCAATACATGCGTAACAGTTGCTTCTCTAGCGGAAGAATCGATGTACTTCGTGTTCATCTGTGCTCTCATTCTGTATCTTCTGCAGAAATCTCTAAGTGCTACTGCATAAGGAAGATCCATGTATACGCACGGTGCTGGAGTCGCTGTTGGAGGTACAGTTGACAAGCAAATATTCTCTGGCTTAATTCCAACCTTTTCTGAGAATAAAGAGTTGATTGCATGCTGAACGATAAGTTCCGGCATTACCTTCCATGCTTCTCTAGCTGTTGCGTTTGCATTGTGAGCTCCATCAATCTGTGCAATTTCTGCCCATGCTAATACTTTCTTTGACTCACAAGCATCTACGAAAGAACGAACACAATTGATGTTTCTGTAAAGAACATTGTACTGCGGATCCTGGTGCGCACCGTTGATTCCTTCTTCTGCAAACATTACGGCTACATCAGGGCCTGCAACACCGGATACATAAGAGTGATAGTTAATTGGACGACCAACTTCATCTTCAATTAAATCCAATGCTTTTCTCTGTGCTCTGACTTGCTTTCTTGTAATTGGAACACCACCGATACCTTGCGGAGTACCTTCAATCAATCCATCCATATGGGATTGTCCTGCAGTACGAATTACCATGATATGGTCTGCACCATGCCAAGCTGCCATTCTCATTCTTCTGATATCGTCTTCAAATCTTCCGGAAGCGATTTCAGTCGTGATAACCGGAGCTGGCTGTGGGTCAATATTGTTAAAATACTTAGCAGGAGGTAGTGGTACACTCTGCTTTAACGGTTCCGTTGCATCCTTATAACTGAAAGGTCCCATTTCTAGGTCTGCTACAGGTTTTCTCCAAACCCATCCTTTTCTTCTTGGTGCATATTTATCGAGGTCCTGCAAGATAAGCTCGATATCAATTTTCTTATCTTTTTCTAATTTATCGTAAGCCATCTTATTTCCCTCCTTTAAACAATGCTACCGCTTCATCCCAACCTTTACCTTCTGCAAGCATTGCTGCTGCTTCAGGAATTGAAATGTTCTTAGCCTTTGATAACTTATATACTACGTGGCCTGCGCCTTTACCCATTAATCCTCTGTCCATGCAGCCTTCAACGATTGGCTTTGACTGAAGGGATGAAACACCCATTCGCAAAAGAACAGCTCTTTCTACGGAAGGAGTTGTGTTTTTCTTTCCCAACTCCAATAGAGGATCAACTACTTTCGCTGTTAACTCCCAGAACTTATCATACAATTCTTCGTCTGAAAGTTTTGCAATGTGCTTTCTGCGTTCTGCAAAATCATCTTTTCTTTCCATCCTGTTTCTCCTTATTTAATAATCTTTCAATTTCGGATTAATAAGATGTAGATTTCAATTTATTGCGGTTTCATCAAAATCCACATCTTTGTTTTTAATTCATTTTCGGAGCTCGCTTTTAACGTCAAAGACTATTTGGACTACCAAATTAGAGTCCTAAAACTTCTTTAACAAAAGCAACATCTGTCTTTGTTTCTGCTGCAAGAAATTCTAAGTCAGCATCCGTTGGAGTTCCTTCGTGCTTTTTACAAGCTTTTTTAATTAAGGAAGATCTGAAACGATTGATGTCAGCATCTTTGCACTTAATATAGCTTGGATCCTTTGGTAATATGATATTTTCGCCTGGCTTGTCTTCATTAGTGTCGCCAAAACGAATTTCAATACCATTTTCTCTTGCGAAAGATAATTGAGGCTGAATATGTTTACCAGCACCTGTGTATTCTGTTTCACTGATAACAATAACTGCATCTTCAGGAAGCTCCTGAGCTAATGAGAATGCAGCTGCCAATGCTGTATTTCCAGCAGGTCCTCTTTCGATACCTTCTAGGTTTGCAAGAGCTTCTGTCATATAGAATACTTCACCCTGTGTAACTGTTACATAACGGTCCATGTAACGAAGAGGTCTTGCTGCACTTCTTGGAACGTCGGAATGATCTGGGTCTGTAGCATATGGAACACCAAATCCAGTGTGACCTGTTGTGCATGATTTACGGTTAAATTGTTTATCGGAAGCCATGTGCAGTCCTGTCAAATCGATAGAAGCTGCAACATATTTCGTATCGGTTGCTCCAGCTTTCATCAAACCACGAGCAGTTCCTGTCATCATACCGCCGCCAGCATTTGTGCATACAACCATATCAGGATCTTTTCCAATGTATTCACGACACTGCATAGCAATTTCATAACCTAATGTTTCTACACCAGCGATACCAAATGGTGAGTATAAGGAAGCATTAAAATATCCTGTATCTTCCAAAATGGATAAGAAGGAGTAGAATAATTCAGGCCCAACTGTCAACTGAACAACTTCTGCACCAAAAGCTTCACACTTTCTTGCTTTTTCAACGATTTCCGGTTGACCAACTCCATGGGAGTCATAGCATTCCTGAACGATGATGCATTCCAATCCCTGCATTGCTGCCTGAGATGCAACTGCTGCACCATAGTTACCGGATGTAGCTGCAATAACACCTTTATATCCTAGCTTCTTTGCATGAGCAACAGCGCAAGCTGCTCTTCTTGCTTTGAAGGAACCAGATGGATTAGCTGCTTCATCCTTAGCAAAAATGCGAGCACCATATCCTGGTTTTGCATATTTTCTAGAAAGAGCGGATAAATTTCTTAACTCTAAGAGTGGAGTATTACCAACGCCTGTTCTTCCTTGAATTTTAGCAACTTCATCTAATGTATATCCCGTTGACTTCATCAACTGTTCGTAATCAAATGCGACTGAACCTGATTCAAAGTCTGTGTAATCTAAGCCAAGAGCTTTTTTCATAATTTCGTTGGATCTTCCCATAACGGAAGCATAATCTTTTGCCAGTGCCATTATTTGTCACCTCCAAACATGATTTCTCTTAGCTGCTTATCAATCTGAACCAATTCAGGAACAAATTTGCCATAGCTATGTGTATAATATGGGTTAACTTCAATAAGTTTTCCCTTTTCTAAACGATTTGCTGCAGTTTTTACTGTAACTTCATCGCCAATTTCTGCATCTTCCTGTAAAAATCCTTTTGTCCACATTTCAAGTGGGCATGCTCTTGTGTCATCTGGAACTTTTGGAGCTCTTCCTGATGGCTCCAGTACGATTGAATGAATACGTACCCATTCACCTTTTTTTACCATTTCTATTCTCCTTTTCTAGAAAATACATTTCTGTATTATCTAAAATAATTTAATTATATACAAAGAAAAAGATAGTACATCTTTTTCAAATGTATCTAAATTTATGTAGATGTTGATATAGAGGACGATTACAAAAATCGTCCTCTATGGTGTAGTATTTGTTAAATTACTATTTTTTATTTTACGATTTTTGCATCTTCGCAGATTTGATCTCTCATGTCACCCATGATAGCTCTTGGAACTGGAAGAGTTAACATAGTGTGAAGACCAGGTCTTGCGTTGATAACCTGAGGAATCATGTTAACGCACATTGCGATTGTTCCGATTCCGCCTTCAACTTCTGGGCTGTTAACCATATTAATGTTTGGAGTTCCCTTGATGATTACATAGTCACCAGTCTGTACTCCAACCTGTTCTGGTTCAATCTGCTGAGGGTGATCCATTTCGATCATCAATTCGCCATCTCTGTATCCAAACGCTTTCATTGCAACACCAGCAACGTTACCAGCTTTTGCAAATCCATAAGGGGATTTTCTATCTACATCAGTTACAATTGGATCCATAGACTGCTCGAACTTGTCGATTTCCCAACCAATACCATCAGCAATCATGCCCATGGATTCTGCGAATCCAACGTGACCAGCTAAGTGACCCTTCTTGAATTCTTCAAGAGTAACACCGATACCCTGTTCTTCCATTACAGCAGGTCCAAATGGAGATAAAGAGTTAACACGTCTGGAAACGATGTGTTCTACATCTTCCATACAACCAGTCATGATCAATACAAGCAAGTCCATGATAAGACCTGGGTTGATACCAGTTCCTAAGCAAGATACGCCGTTTGCTTTTGCAATTTCATCTAACTGTGCAGCAAGTTCTGGTTCCTGAGCTTTTGGATAAGCCATTTCTTCTGCAGAAGTGATAACATTAATCTTCTGTTCCATGATGAACTTTAATTTATCAAATGCATTTCTTGTGAAAGAATCTGTGCAAAGAAGAACGATGTCAGCAGCACCTGGCTTGATTACATCTTCAGCAGCACCAATAAGTACTTCAGGTCTGTCGCCCTTTTCAGTCTTAATGAAATCATACATGCTCTTACCGATTTTTGCACCACGGCCTACAGCACCTACAATATCAACACCCTTTTTCTTAAGCAGCATGTCAGCCATACCACCGCCCATAGCGCCAAGTCCCCAAATGATTACTTTTACATTTTGCATCTTTTCATCCTCCATTTTTTTATAGTTTTAAAAAAATTAACTTTTAAATATCTCACAGTGCTTAACATACACTTCAAATTTCATATTGCACTGTTACCGAGATACTTTAAATATTAAGCAAGTCCTATGCCAAAACAAAATTCATGCTAAATATCCTTTCGTTTTTCCAAATTTGCTTTATATTTTTCTATAATTTTTGACATATCATTTAAAATTTATACTCGGCTTTTTTTGCGCTTATCATTTTTTTTAATTTTCTCTCCATTTTTTCAAAATAAAGCAAAAACATTTGCACTAAGTGCAAATGTTTTTGCTTTTCACATATTCATCTTATATTTTTTTATTTTATGTTGTAATGTTTGACGTTTAATCTTAAGACGATCCGCTGCTCTAGATATATTTCCGCCTTCAGCAACCAATGAATGCTCAATCATTTCTCGTTCAATTCTTTCCAAATAGGAATCCAGCCCTTCCTCTTTTATTTCATAAATACCTTGATGCGCAACCGATTTTCTTCGATTAATAATCAGATGCTCAGGCATCAAAACATGCTCATTATCTTCCGCCATCGATATGGCCCCCATAATGATATTCTCAAGCTCCCTCACATTTCCCGGATAATCATAATCCAATAATTTCTCTTTTGCTTGCTCTGATAACATCCACATCTGTTTTCCGTACTTTTCATTGTGTTTCTCCATGAATTTATTGGTTAAAAGAAGTATGTCATCACTTCGTTCCCTAAGAGGAGGAATATTAATCGGCACTATATTTAAACGATAATACAAGTCTTTTCTCAGTTTGCCTGTTTCAATCAATTCGTCTGCCGGTTCATTAATTGTAGCAATAATTCTCACGTCTATGGGAATATCTTTTGTTCCGCCTACTGTTCTTATGTAATCTTCCTGCAAAACACGAAGGAGCTTCCCCTGAAGCTCATAATGCATGGAATTGATTTCATCCAAAAGCAAAGTACCTCCATCCGCTTGCTCAAATAAACCAACACGATCCACAGCACCAGTGAATCCGCCTTTAGTCGTACCGAACAAAAGACCTTCAAGTAGATTTGCAGGAAGCGCTGCACAGTTTTGTGCGAGAAATGGCTTGTGTTTCCTCGGGCTTTCAAAATGAATGCTTTGTGCAATCAATTCTTTTCCAGTTCCCGTTTCTCCATAAATCAATACCGATGCAGAACTTTTTGCAACTTTCTTTGCAAGCGCGATCGTTTCGCTAAATCGTTCGTTCTTTCCGTATAGATTATCAAAGTTATATTTTTTTATCTTACGTTCTTTCGCTTCTTCCGGGCAATCAATTTCTTTTCTTAACTCCAATATCGTATGGGACATTTTCTGAATATCAGTAATATTTTTTGCAATTTCAATGGCAGCAATCAGTTTGCCATCGACCACCATAGGAATCGTAGTGTTAACTGTGGTAATTTCCTTCCCATCTTTATTTAAATATGTTTGTTCTTTTTTTAAAGTAGCTTTACGATGCAAAAGTGCTTTCATAAGTGTACTTTCACTTTCATCTATGTTTTTAAAAACCTCTGCAAACGGCTTTTTTAAAACATCTTGACTTTCCATCTTTTCTAACTGCGCCATGGCTCGATTATAAATGACACTATTGCCATCCGGATCTACTACATGAACCCCTTCATCCATAGCCTGCAAAATTTTTTGCAGAACCTGTATATAATCCTTATTTTTCATGTCAAGAATATCCCCTTTATACATAATCACTCGTATCTATTTTATACTTTTTAAAAAAGCAAAGCAATTGATTTAGAGTTCAAAACAAATCTTCGAAGCTCTAATAAAATTCAATTTTATATTCATGAAGTTTTTTATAAAGATTTTTGCGAGCCAAATCTAGTTCTTCTGCTGTTTTTGTAACATTCCATTCATTTCTTTCCAATGCTTTTAGAATATAATTTTTTTCAAATTCTTTCTTCGCATTTAAAAGAGTGGTAATGTTCATAGGTTGCATTCCTTGTAATTTAATATCTTTTTTAATCTTTTTATTTTTAATTTCTTCCGGAATGTCGTCTTTACCAATCTGCCCATGATTGGATAGTACAACCAATCGCTCAACTACGTTTTTTAATTCCCGTACATTACCCGGCCAATCATAATCTAAAAGCTGTTGAAGTGCATCTTTTTCAAATAGTAATATCGGTTTTTTTACTTCCTTGGCAATTTGTTTCAAGAAATAATCTGCTAAAACAGGAATGTCTTCCTTACGCTCACGCAAAGGCGGTAAAGTAATAGGGAGTACATTTATGCGATAAAACAAATCCTCACGGAATCTGTGGTTTTCAACTTCTTTACGCAAATCTTTATTTGTCGCTGCAATCAAACGAAAATCCGTTTTTATCGTCGTAGCTCCCCCTACTCGTTCAAATTCCTTTTCTTGCAAAACACGTAACAGCTTTGCTTGTGTTTCTAGGGGTAATTCTCCGATTTCATCCAGCAGAATGGTTCCGCCTTGTGCCATTTCAAATCGTCCTTTCCGCATGCGTTCAGCTCCGGTAAAGGCACCTTTTTCATGTCCGAACAATTCACTTTCTAAAAGGTTTTGCGTTAATGCCGCGCAATTAACACGAATAAACGGCTTATCCATTCTTTTACTTTTACTATAAATCATGTTTGCTAAAATTTCTTTTCCGGTTCCACTTTCTCCCATTATTAATACTGTGCTATCCATTGGCGCAATGGTTTCCACTTTTTGTTTGATTTTTTCAATGCAAGGACTATTTCCTATTAAGGGCTCCTCCTTTGTAATATCGGAAATTTGTTGCTTCAGCACATAATTTTCTTCTTTAATAGAATATACCTCATAAGCGCGTTTTACGTTAAAAAGCAACTCTTCAATGTCAGCAGGCTTCACCATATAGGTAAAAGCGCCTTTATGAACTGCATCCACAGCACCAGAAACGGATCCCTCAGCCGTAAGCATAATCACTTCCGTAGCAGGACTGCATTCTTTTATCTCTTTTAGCAACATCATTCCATCCATTTTTGGCATAATAATATCAGAGATTACCACTGCAATCTGCTGTTTTTTAATAATGTCTAATGCCTTTAAACTATCAGAGACAGCGATTACATTAAAATGTTTCAGTGTAAATATTTTTTCATAAACCTTAAGCAAACCAGTATCGTCATCAATCAGAAGAATTTGCGTGTTGTAATCCATAATTCATTCCTTTCTCATTGATTGGAAAGTACAGTGTAAATGCTGTCCCTAACCCAACTTGGCTTTCCACTTCAATCCTTCCGCCCATTTTTTCAACTAGCATCTTTGTAATCCAAAGTCCCAATCCGGTCCCGCTTCCTTCTCGATCCGTAGTAAAAAACGGTGTATATATTTTATTCAAATATTCTATTGGAATTCCAGGGCCATTGTCGCTGAAACATAATCGCATTTCCTGCTTTCCAATTTCACCTACCAAACTTCCTTCAATCTTTATTTTACCACCATTTTGTAAGGCTTTGATGGCATTGGCTATGATATTTTGTAAAATATTTTTTAACGGTTCAGCTTTTCCGAAATAAATAAAAGGGTTTGGTTTAAAGTGCTTTTCAATTGTAATACCATATCGAATGCAATCACGATTGTTTAAAAGCAATATTTGATTGATAATTTTAGTTACATCAACTAATACATTCTTATCTTCTTCTCTTGCAGAAAAATCCAGAAGACTATATATCACCTTTTCCGCTTCGTTTACAGTATCTGAAACAGTTGTTATAATTTCATTTACTTCTGTATCTTCTTTTTCCATTGTATAAGCTTCCAACAAATACATAGAACCTTTGATAACCGCCAGCGGATTTTTTAATTCATGTGCAATGGCAGATGAAATTTGCCCGATACCTGCTAATTTTTCCGCTTGCTGCAATTCTTTTTCCATCAAGATACTTTTTGTAACTCGTTGACTGAATACAACAATCTCATCCACTTCATTGTTCACATTAATGATGGGATAATATGCATTATTGTATATCTCGCCATTGATCGGCATTCGTGCATAAGCTGCTTCTTTATTAAGAACAACCTCTTTCAGTTTACATCCTTCACAAATACCTTCTCTATTTGAAAAAATATCATAACAATAACATTTTTTTTCTTTCAAGAAACCAATGATTTTTTTACCTTTTTCATTAATCATTCGAATTTCGCCTTTTGGAGTCACTATCATTAGAATTCCACTTATACTGTTAAAAATACTTTCAATTTCTCCATTCTTTTTCAACAAGCGCTCCGTATATTTTTTTACACGTTCACTCATAAAACAAAATGCTTCCGATAAGGTCTCTATTTCAGAATACCCTTCCAACCGTTTTGTATCATTAAAATTTCCAGCAGCAATGTTCTTTGCTTGTGAAACTAACTGATTCATCGGTTTCGAGTATTTTTTCAGTAAAACAAAGCCAAAGGTGAAAACAGCAGATAACAATAAAAATAGAAAAATCAAAAAATTATTTCTTTCAATCCGATGAATTGCTGTATATTCTGACCGATCAATTTCCAATATTAATGTCCAAGGCAATCCTTCAATTGGTGCAAAAGTTAATGTTCTTAATGAAGCGGAATCATCTGAAAGCGCATAGGAGATCATTCCTTTCCTCTTGCTGAGGGCTGTTTCCAAAGCCTTCTTCTTGCTCTCATTGGTCTCGCTCTTTTTAAATATATTATCTAGAAAAAGTTGTCCTTGTTTTGTTACCGGAGTTACATATTCGGGATGAAAAATAATGTCACCGTTTTCCGACAGCAAATAAATAATACCTGACTCTCCTAAGGTGAAATCTGTAAGAAATTTTTCTCTTAATGTATCTATACCAATATCTGCGCTCACTACACCAAATAAAGAATCTTTATAATACACAGGATGTGAACAGCTGATAAGCCATCCGGTTCCCAAATAATCTACATATGGCTTCGTCCAAATCGTTTCTCGATTGGGATTGTTTTCTGCATTGGCCGCTACATAAAAAGGGTCTTCCTTTTGCTGGTGATTTGGCATAAACACTCCCATTCCGGAATACGGATAACACCTTAGTAAGCCCTCTTCTGTAGAAATATAAATCCAGCGAACAACTTCCTGTCTGTCTGGTACCTCCTGAAATCGTGGATCTAATTTTTCAGTCAGGTTAATTGTGCGAATGGCCTCTGCCGTTAATTCTTTGTCAGCCGGAAAAAATACAGCAGAATAATCCGTTTCATTTTTTGGTTTTTTTCGCATTAAAGCGCCTTCTTGATTAAAATAATAACCCTCTGATAATGTAACACCATAATCTGTATCAGTAATATATTCTTCGGCCCACGTTGCAGTATTTTCTGCTTCATGAGCTACATTCTTCATTATCATGGAAATAGAGTTGGCTTTTTCCGAAGCGAGTGCAAGCAAACTGCTTTCAACATTTCGTCTTGCTGTTTGCTTATCTTGTTGAATCACAAAAAAAGTAAATACCAAAAGAGAAATGGTATTGAAAAAAACAAATACAATTAGTATATTAGTAACCAATGATTTTCTTACTAAATTCTTCATGCCTTTCCCTCCTAAGCACTGCTTTTGGACGGCAATTTATTACATTTATTATATCAAAAAATTTTTTTGTTCATAACATTAATATGTAAAAATAATTTGGAATTATTTTCTTATAAATGAAAAAAGGAAGAAATAATCTAATTTTCTAGTCAAATTCTATAAAATGATTTCTTCCAAAGACTTTCCTCCCTTTTTTCAATCAATATAATGAAATGGCTATTTCTGATTATCTGGTGATAGAATTATAGCCCCCCATTTTTCCGGATCTGTCTTTTGTTTACTCTTTGCATAAACCCAGAATGGAATTCCAAGAAGTAAGTACAAGCCTAATAC
The DNA here is from genome assembly GCA_034927775.1 of Anaerovorax sp. Lineage (GTDB taxonomy): Bacteria > Bacillota > Clostridia > Peptostreptococcales > Anaerovoracaceae > IOR16. The sequence continues at coordinate 15,268 of JAYFPL010000031.1, forward strand.
AATCCATGCTCCCATATCCATTGCCACAACGGATGAGTAAATGACCCAAAGAGTAAATATAATGGAGATGATACCCATTAGCATAGCCGCTTTTACCTTATATGGTCTCTCCCAATTAGGCTTTGTTTTTCTTAACTTTAAGAAAGAAAGTGTAACTAAAAGATAAACAACACCTGCAGCAGCACCATAAATTGTATAAATATAATTGATCCAAGCTTCTGGTGCAAATACCGTAAAATACATAGATAAAATACCAACTACAATATTTGCTTTCCATGGCTGACCTTCTTTATTCAAAGCAGTAAAAATTGGAGTAAATTGTCTTTGCTTTGCAGCGCCATATAAAGTACGGGAAGCACATAACCAAAATGAAGATAGTGTTGTTAAACAAGTTAAGGAACCCATAATTACTATGATTACACCTAGCCAATGCATGCCAATTATATCAGCAACTCTAGGGTCTACGATATCAGTTTCTGCAATCCATTCCGTCGAAACAATACCACCAACACCTATGACTGCAAGTCCATAAATTAGAACGGTTAAAAACAGCGATCCTACAAAAGCAATCCAAAGTTTTTTCTTAGGAAAATTCGATTCTTCTGAAAGCTGTGGAATTAAATCAAATCCTACAAATTTCATAATAAGAAGTCCCACAGCAGCACCATAACCTGCAAATCCATTTGGAAACCATGGAGTTAAATTATCATAACTCCATTGATGATTTGTCATGAAAATAATGGAAGCCGTAATTGAAACAACTAAAGTACTCCAAAACATAATAGATTGCATTTTAGCTAAAATTTTTAATTCCTTGTTAGTTAGGAAAAACCAAATAACCAGTATGATTGCAGCAATCAATTTTGTCTGAAAGAAAGTAATTGGATAAAGGAATCCAACCATACTCGCAATCCCATATGCTACGGTCGGCATAGCCATAATATACAGAAGCATAACTCCCCAGCATGAGAACCATCCTGCATTCCATCCGAATGCGTTGGATACCCAAATATTTTCACCGCCTGCATAAGGTAATGTACTTGTTAATTCTGAATAAATTAAACATAAAGGTAATACCAGCAATGCACAGGTAATCAAGGAAACCACTGCACCAGGTCCTGAAAGCTCAAACCAGAATTTAATTTCAACCATCCATGCAGCAATCATTCCTCCTGCCGCCATTGAAATTAAATTAGTCAATTTTAATTCTTTTTTCAACGTATTATCTGACATAATATTTCACTCCTTTCTGAAGAGAAGTTTTTAACAAATAAATTATCCATCCCCTTTTTTCTGTCATTTTAAAAAATCCAAGTCCTTAAGCACTCATTTTCTTTTTATTTTTTTCAATCACTTCGATGGTCTCATCTGTTGTTAAAACATCACAGTAAATGACACTCATAATTTTTAATTCTGCATCATGAAGCTCCATACTACCTGCTGCACATGCATCTTCTACACAAATAACTTTAAATCCATCATCTGCTAAACCTCTTACGGTAGAAGCTACACACTGATCGGTTACAATTCCTGTGACAACCACTGTTTCAATTCCCATAAATCGAAGTAAAGTTAAATAATTGGTTCCGGTAGTAACACTGTCCGTCGTTTTGTTCACCACGATTTCATTTTCAAGCGGTACTAACTCATCAATCATTTGGGCTGCATAGCTATTAACAGGCATCAGCATGTTGTTCCACCCTTCTGACTTTTGAACTGGAGAACGATCCTCACCATCCTCTCTTAAGCACGCAATTCTTCCAAACGTAACGACCATGTTATTTAATCTAAAATAATCCAATAATTTTTTGTTGTTCGGAATGACAATGTCGTCTAAACGATCATGAAATGGAATCCATCGCTCCCACTCGCCTGCCTCTTTGAATTGCAAGGACTCTCCAAAGTCTCGAAGAACGAATTCATTTTGCATATCGACAATAAGCAATGCTGTCTTTTGGGGATCTAATTTTAATTCCCCATGCTCTTTTACTGTCTCATAGTAAAAATTAAGATATTTTTCCTTCGGTTTCATATTCCTCTCCTCCTTAAAAAATAAAATTTAGATTGTGAATGCATTTATTAAGAGCATGAGATGTGCCAAGTTTTCTTATAATTTTTCTTTTTTCATTATAAAAATACAAAAAACCATTGCAATGTAATGGTTTTTAGATCTCAAAATTTTTTTAAAAATAAAAAAACAAATACTTAATTCCGCTTTCATATTCTAAATATTCAAAATTTTTTGTTACCTTTGGGTGTCATTTTTTATTTTTGTTACTTTTAGGTAACGTTACTTTTTCTACTCCTTCCTTGACTTTTTCGTCATTTTTCCCTATAATAAATGTACATCGTCTAAATGCGATGCACATTTTATTTTTAGGAGAAACAATATGAGATTAAGAAAAGAATCCGATGACATGCAGGAAGACGAGATATTATTAGTCGCAAAAGTTTCCGATGCATTAGCCCATCCTGCTCGAGTTAAGATATTTCGTTTTATTTATGTAAGCAACCGTAATAGAGAAACGATTTGTAATAAAGATGTTGTGGCTAATTTTAATTATTCTCAAGCCACTATCAGTCAGCACATAAAAAAACTTGTAGAAGCAGAGCTTATACAAGTTAAAAAACAGGATAAATTTTCAATATACTACGTAAACATTGGTATTTTAGGGAAATATTTAGATGCTGTTAAGAAATTTCAATAAAAAAAGTGATTGCTGTATAAACAGCAATCACTTTTTACTTTCTTTATTTATGATTCTACCGTTAGCTCTATTTTAGTATTTAAGCTAAGGAGTACTGGTGATTTTGAAAGTGCAACTTCTGCAATTTCTTTTACTTCTCTCTCAGAAGCAGAAGTTTTTGCATTTAATATTAGTTTTGGATTAAGAATACCTCCATCCCCTTCTTGCAATCCCAAAAATACTGCTGCATTTAAATCTGCTTCCATTTTAACATTTACTGTTTCAATCATGATTCCTTTTTGGCTTGCAATGACTTCAAATGTAATAGCAAAGCAGCTTGCTGCAGCTCCTACAAGGTATTCCACAGGATTTGGTGCAATATCCGTTCCACCTAACGGTTGAGGCTCATCAACCATAATTGGATTAAACTCTCTTATTGTAAGCTCATTTTGAACACCATTTTTCCAACTTACATTTGCAATCCACTTTTTCATTGCTAAATTTGGATCATCCTTCATAGCCTTTACAGTTTGCTCAACTACTTTGAAATTAATATGATTCATTTTTACTATCCTCCTTTTTGTTTTATAAATTCTTACCTACACTCATTTCAAATTGTAATATCAATGTATAGTTACATAGTATCAAGCAATTTTTCATTTGAATGTAAGGAGGATTACAAGTACTGTTTTTTTATTCTTTTTTTATCCAAATTTTATTATTATGTTGCCGTACAAAGCCTTTTTGAATAAATTTATTAATTAAAAGTGTTACCGTCTCTCTCGTCGAAGCCACCATTCCAGCTATATCCTGATGAGTAACTGCAACTGAAACCGGGATCCAACCGTTTTCTTCCTTATTTTTATCTGCAAGCTTATGAAATAGAAATAAAAGTCTCTCCTCTACTTTACCATATGCAACTTGACTGAGTACTTCTATGATTTCTTGATATCTTAGCGAAAAATTACTTAATAGCTCCATAGAAAGTTTGGAATCTGCTTTTACCACTTTTCTAATTTCATCCTTCTTGATGGCTGACACTTTAACATCAGTTAATGCTTTTGCAAAAACCTTGCTATCTCCCTCTGTGAATATATCAAACATATGAATAAAATCACCTTTCGATAAAATACCAACGACACATTCTTTCCCATCTCCATGCATATAAAAAATATGAACATTCCCCTCTTTTACAATGTAAATATCATTTAAAAATCCTTGGGGCTTGATAATTGTATCTCCTTTTTTAAAAGTAATTTCTTTTCCATAATGAATCCAATTTTCCATAATCTCTTTGGGAAACAAATTACTCATACTAGTTGGGTAAATAAGATTTATATTATCCATAGTCTGCCCTCCGTTTCGAAAACAAATAGCCATTCAAAAAAGAATGGCTATTCAACGTTTCTTATAAAATTATAATTAAAACTTCTTTATTTTATTTACTTTCATTCTTTAATTTACTCATTCTATTTTTTTCTCTTTTATCCTAAATATTTTTCGCTATTTTTATTAATGCCATGTAAAGTTTAATACTACATATACGCAATAGATGGCAAAGAGTACAAAACCCTCTTTTTTCGAGATTTCTTCCTCGTTTTTACCGTTTGAAAAGAATCGGAAAAATAAAAGTATGATAAGCATGGTCGGAATCTGGAGCTTATAGAAATTTACCGGAACATCCAAACCTCCGGATGTTACAGCCGCCGCACTACCAACTACAAACAGTACATTTAAGATATCTGCTCCAACAATATTACCAATAGCAAGTTCTCCGTGTCCTTTTCTTACAGCTGTAATAGCAGTCACCAGCTCAGGTAAACTTGTTCCCAAGGCAATTAACGTTGCTGCTATAATACTTTGAGGAATTCCAACACGAATTGCTGAAATTTCTACTGCCGGTATTAAAATTTTTGAGGAACCGATTACCAAAACTATACCAATTACTAGCTTTAGTAATTGAAAGATTAATGGACTTTTTTCTTCTATTAAATCATCATCCGTCTCTTCTTTTTCAGAAGATTCATCGGTATTCGATTTTTTTGTCCATTTTATTGAAATATAGATGTAGGCAACTAGTAAAGCCAAAAACAGCCATCCAACCCACTGTCTAATATTACCCGTTCCTCCAGATAAAAATGGAAGACAAACCACAGCTAATAAAAATCCAGCTAATACTTGTATTTTCCCCTGACGTTCAACAACAAGTCGATCTACAGGCAAATGTCCAATAAGAGCTGCTAATCCAAGAATTAAACCTGTATCTGCTATAATTGATCCAATCGCGTTCCCTAATGCTAAGTCAGGATTGCCATTGATTGCTGCAAGTACAGAGACCGTTGCTTCCGGAAGAGTTGTTCCCAATGATACAATAGTAGCTCCTATAATCATTTTGGGTATACCCAAATGAAGAGAAAGACTAACGGCTTCTTCTACTAATATGTCTGCTCCTTTGCTTAAAATATACAGCATTGCAACAATGACAAGAATTAAAAAAAATGTTGAAAATGAATTTAAATAATTATGAATCAATAATTCCATACTATGCTTCTCCTTTTATGAATTGAATGCTTATGTGATAATTATGTGCTGTTAGAATAAATTCTAAGCAAAAATAAAAAACTCCACAAAGAATATAAACTAATAGTAGCAGCTTATATTTTTTGTAGAGTCTCACCAGACACAATGCCATTAAAGCCGGGAAATTATTATTTCCGAAATGACGACTTTAATCCCTTATTCAGGTCAGTTACTCCCTCTAACGATTTAAGTATAGGGAAAAAAATTATATTTGTCAATTTTTTTCCGTTGTTTTTTCTTATTTGGAGCTTATTCCACTACTCCTAAATGAATTTTATCACCACCCTCTTGCCCTCTTTGAAATCCATAGTATAAAATATAAAGAAAGGAGAACTATTTATTTATATATTTTAATATTTTTACATTTACTAAAGGGGAAATTATAAATATGAAAGAAATGACTATACGTAAAGTGATTTTAACTTTATTTTTTTTAATATTAGTCCTTCAAGCTATCTCTTTTTTTATTAAAAAGCCACATAAAATGATTTTACTTGTTATTTGCTTATTACTAGTTATAATAATTTTTATTCTCCGCAAAAAATTAAAGAATCATATTCGGTAATTAAAATAAAATAACAGGCTAATGACAACGTTCATTAACCTGCTATTATTATTCTATATACAATTATGATATACGTACAAAATAAAATATTACATATTTACTATTAAGTGATATCTATCAATCTTTTTCTACTACGATAATCGTTGCTTTATCCTCTTTATTTACCTTTACTTTTACATCATCACCTATTCTAACATCTTCTATATCACCTTTTACATTATCATCAAATACGACTTCTGTGTCACTTGTTATCTCAATTTTTTTATCATCATCTAATTCAATCCAATCGATTCGACTTCCATCGTCTATATCGGTTACTTCACCTTCGTATTTATAAGACAATTCTTCATTTACTTTAATATACACTGCTTCATCATCTTTATTTACTTTTACTTTTATATCGTATCCTATTTTAATATCTTCTATATCACCTTTTACATTATCATCAAATACGACTTCTGTATCACTTGTTATCTCAATTTTTTTATCATCATCTAATTCAATCCAATCGATTCGACTTCCATCGTCTATATCGGTTACCTCACCATCGTATTTATAAGACAATTCTTCATCTACTTTAATATACACTGCTTCATCATCTTTATTTACTTTTACTTTTACATCGTATCCTATTTTAATATCTTCTATATCACCTTTTACATTATCATCAAATACGACTTCTGCGTCACTTGTTATCTCAATTTTTTTATCATCATCTAATTCAATCCAATCGATTCGAGTTCCATCATCTATATCGGTTACTTCACCTTCGTATTTATAAGATAATTCTCCATCTACTTCAATATATACTGCTTTATCATCTTCATTTACCTTTACTTTTACATCATCTCCTATTTTAATATCTTCTATATTACCTTTTACTTGATCATCAAACACTACTTCTGTGTCACTTGTTATCTCAATTTTTTTATCATTATCTAATTCAATCCAGTCGATACGACTTCCATCGTCTATATCGGTTACTTTACCTCTATAAATCTTAAAATCATCATCAATTTTTCCTTCAAGTCTTGCTACCATAACTGCCATCTGTGCTCTAGTTACCTTATTGAATGGTTTAAAAGTTCCATCTGGATAACCTGTTATTATCTTTTCTTCATTCGCTATATATATATATCCTACAGAACCTTGTGGTATAAACGCTGCATCTTTATAGTCAAGATCTGCATCCATATGTTTTTTAGCCTTATCTTCATAACCCATTGCTCTTACGAGGTATTTAGCAACTTCATGTCTTGTAGCTGCTTCATTCAGTTTGAAATATAGCAAATCGGCTTTATCCAAAATTCCTTTTTCCTCTGCTAGCTTTACATAGCCATATGCCCATTCTTGTAAGTTATTTTTAAATTTAAACTCTATTTTACCATTTTTAATTTTAATCTGATATTCTCTTGCCTCAGATTCTTCTCCCATTACTCTTAAAGCCATAACTATCGCTTCAAGTTTAGTTACTGGTCTTTGTGGAGCAAACTTACCATCTCCATCTCCAAAGATTACTCCTTTTTCTACCATTTTTTCAATTGCTTCTTTAGCCCAATCATATCCATTAATATCTTTGAATTTTTTTGCAATTCCTGGCGGTAATCCTTCTTTTTTTGCGAGTCCAGGTGGTATAAAACTACCTTTTTCACCTTCATTTTTCCATGAATCAGCAAATGCAAAAGTTACACTGGAAAGTACTAATACTAAAATTAACGTAATTGATATTATTTTTTTCATACCTTCTACCTCCTTAAATTAAATCAATCATTACAAATTCTAAGTACCTAAAAAATAATATCTAACATATATTTTCATTTGATACTTCACTTTTTTATATGAATTTATATATATTAGTATACTACTTGTAATGGTACTGTAATTAGAAATTAATAGTAACGACCTTTTTAGAGCATTGATACAAATCGTTGAAGTACAATAAGGTATATAGCACTTGCAACAATCTAGCAATGGTATTGAGCTTAATCTTCTATGTAATCGATATATCGTATCTTTCCAAGACTATCGATATACCGGTTGGTCAGGCAAACATTTAATCCGGAAAATTTAACATAATAAATCTAAAACTATTGTAGAATCATATGCCAAAAAGAAGGAGGATGTCCTAAAAGTCTGAAAAACTTGTGGGACATCATCTTTATTTTATTTTTTTAATCTCTTCTTTTTTTAGGGTTAGAACTGATATTTTCTACATAAATTTCATTATATTGACCTGGAATTTTTCCCTCATCTAAAGCTTCATTAAGCGTCATTGTTTCTTTTTTTTCGATGCTAGCCTCCCAGACTCCTTTGGGAATAAAATCTGTTGATTTTATCGTATCTTTTGTTACATTATCATGAAACTCAAAATAATCACTTTCTGTTGACTTCTGTTTCTTTTTCATTTTACCATACCTCCTAAACTTTAGTATGAAATCTTTCAATAAAAGTATTCAGAGTTTTATAAAACTACTTTTTTAATGCAACGCTTTCTATTATCTTTCTCATACCATTATAACTACAGGCCCTATAATGGATAAAAAAAGAAGATACTTTTTTATTAAGTGCTTACGATTTATATCTTGTAATATATTTAATACATCGTTTTAAATATACTTTTTATATAATCGGAAACACATAATCCTAATTTCTTATGTGATTCCGGATCTAAATGCAATCCATCAATTTTACTAGATCTTATGAACTTTGAAGCATCGATCAAATAACACTGCTCTTTCAGAACCGTTTGAAATTCCTTTGAAAAGTTCAAACTCTTTTCTATACTACCACACATTATAGAAATATCTTCTATTCCTTCTATCACTGGAGGTGGAATGATAACTAATACTTCTGGAGACTGCATATCCGGACCAGTATCACTTCCTTTTATAATCTTAACTAATGTTTCTACGCCTTTTGCTACATCAACTGCCTGTAGAGAAAAACGCTGTTTTAAGTCATTACTTCCTAAAAATAAGATTACCAAATCAATTGGCTTGTGGGTATGAATACATGGTAACAAATATCTTTTTCCATTTCTATATTCACCTTCAATTGGATCATCCCAAACTGTAGTTCTCCCGTTAAGACCTTCAGATATAAC